>JBFXFK010000041.1:0-33083 GCA_050179135.1 Desulfatirhabdiaceae bacterium
CCGCAGAGGTCATGCTCTTCCTGAGAAGTACGTTGCTTTGCGGCAGATGGAACAATATGGTAAAGAACCTGTTCAGACTAAACCGGAACGGCATATTACTTTGCCACTAAATGGGATTGCACCCGGTAGATCATCATATTGAATTTCTCCTGAATCTTGCCGCCAAAATTTAATGATAACAATATATTAAAATAGTATTAAAACTTAACATTAAAAAAGACAAAAATCAACATAAAAAGACGGGTATCAGGATAATGCTTTGAAATTGAAGGAGATATGAAAGATGATGAATGCTAACAAAAGATTCAAAGTTAGCATTCACAAGAGGCGACAAATGGTAATTGATTACTTCGTTACCCGTTTCCAGGTATGCCAGATATGACCGGATTCGGCTTTTGTTTGGAATTTCTTGGGGGTTTCTTTACCTGCGGGGTCAAAGCAGATTTTGTACTGATCCGGCCCATCAAATTCATATATTGAGATAACGGTGGCACCAGCATTCGGGCCGGTAGAACGAACCCAGTGCATTTCCTTCGGGGTCTTGGCTGTGTCGAATTTCTTTATTGTGGCGATGATTTTTTCCTTGTGCTGATGCGGTGTGATAACTTCAACGTTATTCCCGACAAAGGTAATTTTGCTTTGTTTCATATGGTCGTCATGAACTTTTTTTCCATCCATTTCTGCTGAAACCATTACCCAGGTGCCCTGAAACTTTTGCAGTTCACTGTCCTCCTGTGATTGTGCCGGCGCTATTGACCATACAAAACAAACCATGAACAACACGATTGCCATACCAATAATTTTCTGACGCATAATGATACCATCCTTTCTGTTCATTTTTCTTGTGGAAATGTTACCGTTTGACAACAAAGCTCTGAAGGATTCCGATTAATTCACCATCAATCCTGAATGGAGAAATGGTTACAGCCAGTGTTTTTCCATTCCTGTTGGATTCATAATAGTATTCTTGACGTTTCCCATCTTTGATTTCAGACAGTATCACATCGATTTTCTCAATACTGGATTGTTTCTTATGACAAAACCTGATGTCTTTGCCTATGAATTCCGGATTTCGCTCGACCACCTTGGAGCTGTATTCATTATAATATAGGATTCGTCCGTCCAGATCGGTAAGGGTGATTCCAACGGGTATGTTATCCAGAATGGCTTTCCAGTTTGATGCAGCAAATTCTCCAATCATATAAATCTCCTTTCTTTTTCTGGATCATTCTAACAAAAAAATATGGTTCTGGCACTGGAATATTATCCAGCGCCAGGGTTAACCAATCTTTGCAAAAGCTATTTCTTTCCCAATATTTCTTCCAGGAATGGTGATATTTTCACCGCTCTTCCCAGATAGGATGTTGAATACGACAGGTACAGGAGTTTCATGGCTCTCGATACCCCACAAAAAGCGACTCTGCCTTCTTCCTCGACATCTCCCTGACAGTTTGGCAAAATCCCATCCACAAACCCAATGACAAATACGATAGGGAACTCCAGCCCTTTGGCTTTATGGATGGTCATCAGCGATATCCCGTCTTCAGATTTCCGGTTCAATTCCTTGAACGAATCGGCATAGTTCAGCAATGCTGGAATCGTCTGATACTTTGATGCCGTCATCTGTAACTGGTTGATATTGGCAATCAGGTTGTCGTCTGGCCTTTGGATATCATCCTCGGTGATCCAGTTGTCGTAATCCAGTGCTTCGCGGATCATCAGGATCATTTCCGCCGGTTCGGTAATGTCTTTTCTCTTGATCAGGGAGTCGATCAGTTGCGTGAACTCCCTGATGTTTTTTCGAAGATAGGGCACATCGACCGGCATCTTTTTTAACACCTGATACAGATTCCCCTGATTATCGGCATATTCCTCAAGCTGGTTGATGAACCTTTTGCCGATATATCGATTGGGTATGTTCAATATTCCCTTGAGTGCGTCGTCACCTTCCGGCGAATCCGGGTCCTGGATCAGTCTCAGGTAAGTATGGCATGAAATGTCCTGTAATGCCTTTGTAGGCAATCATTCAACCGACATTTGTGATCATAGAGAATTCTCTTTCACCTTATGAGTTTCCAGAAAAGCACATAACGATTCCGGAGAATCAGCATTTTCATAAATTTCACGCTTGGTTTTGCTAATCGCCCAGAAGTTTAAGGTGCGCAGACAGATGCTTTGTTCCGCCTTCGATACCGATTGGAAATCATACAGGCCATATTTTTTATAAATCGGATCCAGATCCACCAGAGCAGCGGCGATCTCCGGAAACTTTCTATTATTAATTTCGATATTGCGGAGTGAATATGGCAGCAAAATGGACCCGTAAATTGCAGCAGCCAGCCATTTGGAGCTATCGAACCCCAAATGGTTGAACAAACCATTTTTCGCAAGAAAACACAGCAAGGCGACGATTTCCAAACGACTGGTTCCGAGGATATGTAATCCTCCGCCCGCAAGGGCATGTCGGTTCGATTCCGACCTCCGGCACCACAATAAAATCAGAGACCTGGCCAGCAATGGCGGGTCTCTTTTTTTGGGGGCCTCATTGACCGATTGTGCCCGAAACTGTGCCCATCAGATTTTTCAGGTATTCTATGGTGGTCCCCAAATTTCGGACAATGGTTTAAGAGCAATACCCGTGAATGAATGCCATAGGACGAAATTAAAATGGTTCCGGTTTGCACCCATCCAGAACGTTTCTGACCATTTTGGCCATGTCTCCGGTTGCCACGGGCTTCATCAGAAAACCTTTTATGCCGATAGACTTGGCAAGCTGCTCATACGTTTCATCGCTGAAACCGGTGCAAATAATGATTGGAATGGCCGGTTTGACCGACATCAATTCCCGGGCTAGCTGGTCTCCGGTCATATTCGGCATGCTTCTGTCGCTGATGACCAGATCAAAATTAAGGGGATTTGCCTTGAAAGCAGCCAACGCCTCCGGGCTGCTCGTTCGGGCCGTCACCTGATATCCCAGCCGTTCCAGCATCATCTGTTCCATGGACACGATCGGCTCTTCGTCATCGACCAGCAGAATTCTTTCCGTTCCTGTTGGATATTTTATGGTGGTGGTGACTGCCAGGATGTCTTTGGCATCTTCCAGAATCGGCAGATACACATCAAATTCAGTTCCTTTCCCGACCGTGCTGTGAACCCGAATCTCCCCGCCGTGTTCCTTCACAATGCCATGCACCACAGAAAGACCCAGTCCGGTGCCTTTTCCCTGTTCCTTGGTGGTGAAATAGGGGTCGAATATTTTATGGATCAGGGTCGGGTCAATTCCGGTTCCGGTATCGGAAATGGAAATACAAGCGTATCTGCCGGATGGCATGGATTGGTTGCTGAAACCATCGTTTGAAAACAGGGTTTCTTTCAGCCCGACCCGAATCGATCCGCCCGTCTTTTCCACGGCATGATAGGCATTGATGATCAGATTCATGGCAATCTGGTGAATCTGAGTGGAATCTCCCGAGACCAGGCCGCAATCCACATCGGAATTGCTGATGATTTCAATATTCATCGGTATGGTTGTCCGGGCCAGTTTCAGAACCTCTTTCAGGATGGACTGAATCCGGATAGGCAGTTTCTGGGGATTCAACTGGCGGCTGAAAGCCAGAATCTGTTTGACCAGATCACTGCCCCGCTGTGCGGATTTATGAATTTGTTTTATTTTTCGATGCGCCGGGTTGTCCGGTGTAATCTCGTCCAGCAGTATTTCGGAAAACCCGATGATCGGGAACAGGATATTGTTCAGATCGTGGGCGATGCCGCCGGCAAGAGAACCGATGGACTCAATTTTTTGCGCCTGCTGAAGCTGGGTTTCCAGTTTGACCTTCTCTTCTTCGGCTTGCTTGCGGTCGGTCAGGTCTATCAGCGTTCCCTCATAATGTCTGATCGAGCCCGTATCGTTTTTGATCGCTCTGGCATTGAGGGCAACCCAGATGACTGTGCCATCCTTTCTGATCAGACGTGTTTCGAAGTTTCTGATTATCCCCTCTGTCTCCAGGATTGACTGGAAGATTTTCCTGTCCCCCGGGTCTGCATAATGCTGCCGGCCGATATTGGTGATGGTCTCCATCAGTTCTTCCGGGGTGTCATAGCCCAGAAGACGGGCAAGAAATGGATTGGCGGAAAGAAATTGACCATCGGGCGATGTCTGAAATATCCCCTCCACAGAATTTTCAAACAGCAGGCGGTATTTTTCTTCACTTTCCCGCAATAATTCCGAGGCGTGTTTGCGTTTTGTAATATCGATAAAGGTTACGACAACCGAATGTAATCGATGGGCTGCATCAAACTCCGGATAAGCGTTTACCAAACCCCATTTGCGATCACCCGCGGCATTCACCCCGACGACATACTCTGAAATCGGTTGCAATGAATCCAGAACCCGGTTGACTGGATATTCCGCGGATGGCATCGAAGAACCATCTTCTCGAAAAAATTGCCATTCGGGATCAAATGCCGTAGCGCCCTGAATTTGGCAATTGAACAGGCCCAAAATGCGCAATGCCTCTGTATTGCAGAACCGAATCGATGTATCCGGCATATGGACGACAATACCGATCTGTAGATGCTGAAGCAGTCTTCGATGCTGTTCTTCACTTTTGACCAGCTCTTCCTCGGCTTTCTTTCTGTTGGTGATGTCCCGCAATGCGGTTACCCGAACCAACCGCTGCTGATAGTGCATCATTTTCCCCTGTATTTCAGCATAAAAGGTGCTGCCGTCTTTTCGCAATGCGCTGATTTCATAGGGCTCTTCATATCCGGACAGGATGTTGTCCATCACGGTTTGCCGATCTTCCGGGACAATCCAGTCTGTACCCGGTCTTCCGATTGCTTCTGACAGGGCGTAACCAAACAGTTTCTCGGCGGTCTTGTTCTGGCCGAAACAGATCCCTTTTTCTGAAAGAAATATCGCTTCAAAGGTCGCTTCGGACAGGGCCCGAAATTGCTCCTCACTCTCCAGCAAGGCTTTCTCGGCCTGTTTTCGCTTGGTGATATCCCGGCTGATCTCGGCCTCGTAGCGTTTTTGCGCCGTGATATCATTGATGCTTGAAAAAATACATTGCTCATTATTGAAAACAATAATTTTTGCCGAGAATATGCAGGTGATGATTTCAGCATTTTTTTTTCGAAACCGCATCTCCCTGGCTGAAACAGAACCATGCGCCAAAAGGTCGGAAATCACGCTGTTTCGATCATTTTCATCCGCCCATAACTGTAGTCCGATTGAAGATGTGGCAATTGCCTCATCTCTGGAATAACCGGTTATCCACGTAAATGCATCATTGACGTCGATAAAGCGGCCATCATGGGGATGCGTAATGATGATGGCATAGGGTGAGGTTTGGAACGCCAGGAAAAATTTGGTTTCACTTTGCCGCAGCAGGCGTTCTGTCTTTTTTTGTCGGACAATGGATGTCAACAGAAACCCGATAATGGCCATCAACAGACAAAATGAAGCAATTCCGGTGATGACAACCCGTTTATTTCGATAATAAAACGATTCCGGTTGATTGACGATCAGGCTGTTTTCCGGCAATGCATCCATTGCAATGGAAAACCGTTGGAGCTGAGCATAATCGAACATGTAGCGGTTGGGACTTTTATCAAGTACAGGAATGTTTTCAATGGGTTCTCCGTTTAATATACGAAGCGCGATGTGTGCGGCGGCTTCCCCCTGGGACTGGCTGCTGACCAGCTTTCCGCCCAATGCGCCTTTCCCGAGAGAAAAATCCCAAAAATTCAGTACAGGAACGGTTGACGCCCGGGATATCATCTGAAGGGATTGGGTGATCGGCATAACCTTCCCGTCATCACCCAGGACTGCCGACAGAAATATGACCAGATCATCTTTTTTCAGTGCAGCAGCCTGGTGAACGATACGGGAAATTGGATCGTTTTCAAACAACTGGATTTTCAGGGAAAGATTGTTTTCCGTTACAGCCCGGTTGAGCAACGAGACATTTTCATAATAGGTGGTATTCCAGGACCCAAAGACAAGCAGATTTCGGATATGCGGCATGAACCGAATAGTTGTTTTCAACGTTTCAGCGATATCGATGTTTTCCGCGACACCGGTATAGCGGCGCTGATTTTGAAGCATGTCGGTGCTGTAATTATTGATTCCCATAAAAACAACCGGGACCTGTCCAAATACCTGATCCCGATAATTCAGCATGAAATTCAATGCATTGTTATCCGATACCAAAATGATGTCAAAAGGCGTGTTCCGATATTTGTTTTGCAGGTAATTCAACAGGACAACCTGAAAAGACGGATAGGGGGCTCTCAAAACATCCATATATTCATGATAAACGGCCATTTCGGCGTTTGCGTTCAACAGGGTTCGGTCGATTGCCGCATCCATGTTTTTCTGCCATTCATAGGAAGGGTCATAAGAGTGAAGGCATAGAATTTTTTGCCGGTTTTGTGCGGCTGTCGTCGTTGAAGCGATAAGCAGGATAATCAGGAATGTGCAGCCAATTGATTTGACAAGATTCATTTTTCACCCAAAAAACCGCATTTGAATTTTCGGATAATCCGGATACCCGGATTTTGAATGGCGTTTCAGAAATAAAAGCGTTACCGATCAAACCCGGTATGTGAATGCCGGGCTGCGGGATGAATTTTCACGGTAAAGGGCCTGAGTTTTTCTCAGGTTTTTGAGCCTGATGAGCAGATCATTATATTTGAAATCATCCACCGTCACTGTCACAGATGTATGGATATCCTGCCTTACGATTTCGTTCGGCTTCTCCATAATGGCAGATCCGGCCACATGATGGTCGGATACGGGTGCGCTCTCCACAATATTGTCATACCCGGTTATGCTGGTTTCGTCTTCGCTGTGATCCATAACCCAGAAATAACCATCCGAATCCATCCTTGCCCGGATTCCGGTTTCGTAAACACCGGAAAATCTGGTCAGACCGGTGCGTTTGAACCGGTCGGAATCACCGTATATCCGTCTCATGGAACCGGGCCACGGTTTTTTGATCACCAGCCATCCGCAGTCGTCAGATCTCGGGTGATCCGGGTCTTGCCGGATAATTTCCGGCAGAATCCCGAAGACGGGCAACGTGGCGGAACCGGGTTTGCAGGGGGTGGCTCCGGGAAGCGGGCTGATGACAATGCCGCCGGTTTCGGTCTGTCCCCATGTGTCCACGATGGGACATCTGCCCTGACCGATTGTGTCGCGGTACCACATCCAGACTTTGGGGGTGACGGGGTCTCCGAACGCGCCCAGCAACCGGAGCGAGCACAGATCGTGTTTTCCGGGCCAGTCGTTTCCCGCTTTCATGAGGGCGCTGAGGGCTCTTGATGCGGTATGGAAAATGCTCACCCGATGGTTTTCGATGATGTCCCAGAACCGGTCGGGGCCGGGATGGTTGGGGACACCTTCAAACACCAGACTTGTGGCGCCATTGACCAGCGGGCCATAGACGGTATAGCTGTGGCCGGTTATCCCGCCGATATCCGCCGTACACCAGTATGTATCCGTTTCCCGGATATCAAAAATCCATTTGAAGGTCTGCATGACATACACCAGGTAACCGGCTGTTGTATGAAGCACGCCCCTGGGCTTATCCGTAGTCCCGCCGGCGTACAGAATGAAGAGCGGGTCCTCTGCATCCATGATTTCCGGCGTGCAGTCATTGGCAATATCCTCCGCCCCGATTTCCCTGTCCCACCAGAAATCCCGCCCGTCACACATGGGGGATTCCATATCCAGCCTGCGAACGACAATGACATCGGTGATGCCGGGGCATGAGGCCAGCGCGAGGTCGGCCTGTTCCTTGCATCTGACAACCCTGCCCCCCCGGGTGTAGCCGTTGGCGCAGATCAGAAGACGGGACCCGCAATCCTGTATCCGGTCCCTGAGTGATTCTGCGGAAAGTCCGGCAAACACCACGGAATGGATGGCGCCGATTCGGGCGCATGCCAGCATGGCAATCGGCAGTTCCACAATCATGGGCAGATAAATGCTCACCCGGTCACCCTTTTGAACGCCATGCTTTTTCAGCACATTGGCAACCCGGCAGACCTGTCGGTGAAGCTGCTGGTAGGTGAGAATTTTTTCCTCGCCGGGCGTGTCGCCTTCCTGGATGAACGCGGCCTTGTTCTTTCGCCAGGTCACCAGGTGACGATCCAGGCAGTTGATTGTGAGGTTCAGTTTGCCTCCCACAAACCATTCATGGATGCCTTCACTGATTTTTGGCGCCAATACCCTGTCCCATTTCCGGAACCAGTTCAGTTCCTCGGCCTGTTGGGACCAAAACGCCTTTGGATGTTCGATTGACTGTTGATACATCGCCCGGTATTCCTCAAGGCTTCTGATTCCGGCATTTTTTTGGAATGCCTCCGGCGGGGGATAAATCCGGTCTTCGTTCAGGCGTGATGTAATGGTTTTGCGGTTGGAAATGTCTTCGATGGCAAAGGTGATCCGGTTCTTGCCGTCCCTGCGTTCATAGGTTATTGAATCGACAATCTTCCGGACCATGCGCAGTCCCAGTTCAATGTCTTCAATATCATCAAGGGAGATTATCCCGGTTGGCCGATCGGGTATCAGGGTGGGATTGAATTCCTTGCCGTCATCCTCCAGGGTGACGGTCAAATTTCTGTCAAGCAGGGAGAAACCGATACCAATGGTGTGATTCCGTCCGTCTTCATGGGCATGGGAAATGATGCTGATGAAGAGTTCTTCAATCGCGAGATTTGCACGATAAATCAGGCTTTTGCCCAGTCCATGAAGCGTACCGAAGGCCGTCATTTTCTCGCTGATCTGCTGTATCCCGGTGACATGATTGCGCAGTTGCATGCTGTAATCGTTTGGCACGGTTTATCTCTCCGGAAATTACTGAAAAAATATTTTTAAGACGGATTTTGAAATATCATCGGAAAATGTTCATCGGAACCTACTGTAACCCGACGGAATTATGCAGCAACTATAGCTTTCAAGATAATGATTTTGGGTGCGTTATCGGTCGGGGATGGCCGAGAAAAGGCCTATCCCCTCCCTGCTGCCTTCCCAAAATCATTATCTTGAAAGCTATACCGGTTGAAAGCTTCAGAACAGGATAATTGAAATGATAAAAAGAGTGTTGGCAAGGCCCGGCGTTCACCTGTATGATTCTGCAATCCGGTTATGTTTTCGGTTTGGTGACGTCAATCACGCCCCCTGACCCGGATCATTTTTGGGATATATTGCAGAAAAAGTGGTTCCGGTTTCTGTGGATTCAAACATGACCCGACCCTTCAGATAGCGCTCGCTCAACAGCTTCATGCTGTATGTACCCAGCCCCCTTCCCGGGTCTTTTGTGGAAAAAGACCGCTGGAACACCTGGAGTTGAACATCGCGGGGCATCACAATCCGGTTATGTACCGTAAACGCCACGTCATTGTCGCCCGGGATACAGTTTAACGTGACCACACCGCCACGATGACTGGCTTCTATGGCATTTTTGGTCATGTTTCCCACGACACGGCGCAGCAATGTCCGGTCACTGATCAGGCCTGCGGGCCGGGCATCGGGAGAGATCTGAATGGTGCACTCATACAATGCACTGTGGTTCTGATAGTAATGTTTAACCTCTCTCAGCAGGGAAAGCCCATCCACTGCTTCCGGATGTACGATCAGTTCGCGGTTTTCAGCCGCCAGAAGTTCCTGTTGCGCCCGGATTTCATCGATCAGAACTTCAGCCAGGTGGTGAATGATCTCCCGGAATTCCGCCATTTCTTCTTCTGTTGCGTCTTTCAGCAGATTGGCAAAGGATTGCAGATTGCCGGCAGTGTTCAAAATATCATGAAAAAAGATGCGTTCCAGCTCCCGCCGCCGCGTCTGATCCCGAATATCCGATATCGCCACAAGGCTGAATGACTCCCCCTTCAATTTCAGGGGTTCGGCCTGAACCCGGAATTCCAGAAAGTCACCGGTTTTCTGGATGACCCGCCAATCTTTTCTGGATGATCTGTTCTCCCGGGTTTCCAGAACAGCCTGCGTCATGCCACAGACACTGCAATATTCAGTTGTTCCGCATCCGCAGACCTCATCCGAATGAATGCACCCAAGGAATTCTCCCAAACGCTTACCATAAACAGACTGTGCAGTCTCCCCTGCAAAATCGATCAGGGTGCGATTGGCATACACAATCTGGCGCTCCGGGTTCATCACGGCAACAAAATTGGAGGTAATATTCGTGAATTGGGGCAGATATTCAACTTCGGCCAGAAGTCTGACCTGACGGGCGACCTCTCCTTCGGAAGCCCGCTCCGGGGATGCAAACTGCGTGACCAAAGGCATTTCAGATGTCATAAATGGACTTTCCTTTCAGATTGCGGCAAATTACCCGAACTTATTGGGTCGTTGAATGCCCGGGGCCGTCCAGAATCTCTCTCAATTTGATCGACAACTCCCCGGCGTTGAAGGGTTTTTGAATGAATCCATTGCATCCCCTGTTCAGGATTTCTTCAGCCTTGCCGGCAGTGCTGTATCCACTGCACAAAAGCACCCTGATCTCCGGATTGATCTTCTTCAGTTCTTCATAGGCTTCCCTGCCGCCGGTTTCCGGCATGATCATATCCAGAATGACAAGACCAATCTCATGCTGGTGCTGATGATACAGATCGATGGCCATTTTCCCGGTTGAGGCAGACAGCGTCAAATATCCCAGCGCATGAAGCATATCCTGCATCACCTCGATCATTTCGGCTTCATCATCGACCACAAGAACGGTTTCATCCCCTTTTAAAAACAGTTCAGAGACAGGCTCCTCTTTTGCCGGTTCCTGATTCGAGGCGGGTAAATAGACGGTAAACGTTGTTCCATTTCCCGGTTTGCTCATCACATCGATCACACCACCGTGATTGGTGATGATGCCATATGCGGATGTCAATCCCAGCCCTGTGCCACGTCCCTTGCTTTTGGTTGTAAAAAACGGATCGAAAATCCGGCGCCGGATTTTTTCATCCATTCCGGTCCCGTTATCCGTTACGGATATTTTGACATATTTTCCGGGGTTCAGATGAACCTGCTGGTCAGAACCATCCCGTACAAAATGGTTTTGTGTCATCAGAGAAATGTCACCGCCCCCGGGCATGGCATGGAACGCATTCACAAAGAGGTTCAGAAAAACCTGTTCCATTTGCCTGACATCGGCTTCCACTGTCCAGATACATTTGTCATACTGCTCCCGAATGACAATTTCTTTCCGGGTGCGTCCAAACATCCGGGCTGTCTCCCGAAGGGTGGTGTTGAGATTGACCGGTTTGATCTGGTATTTGCCGCCTCTGGCAAAGCCCAGAAGCTGACTGGTCAATGCCGACCCGCTTTGAATACTTTCCTCGATCCGCTTCAGCCTGGGATGATGGGGATGCGCCGGATCCATCCCCATCAGTATCATGGATATCTGTCCCTGAATGATCATCAGCAGATTATTGAAATCATGTGCGATCCCGCCTTACAATGTACCAATCGCCTCCATTTTCCGGGCATGTTGAAGCTGCTCCTCGAGCCTGATCCGGTCGCTGATATCCCTGACCACGCCATGCGTGCCCAGATATGTGGGGGGAATATCGGTTTCCCGGGCGCCATACATTCCCATCCGTTTCAATTCCACTGTCACATGCTTCAGTTCACAGGCAACGGCGTCCACATCATGTTTCAGCGATTTCATCTGAATCCTGACACAGGAAGATGTTCGCTCATCGGTCCGTCTTTCAAACAATGTCCATTTCGCTTTTTCCCGGTCTTCATCATGAATCAGACAGGTATAGTGTTTGCCGATCAGATCACTGGCCCTGAAACCCAGTATCCGTTCGACCGAGTTGTTGATAAAGGTGAAATTGCCATCCTGATCCAATGTATAAATGATATCCGGAGAATTCTGAACCAGGTATTGATACCGGTCTTCGGACAGTTCCAGCTTTTCGCCGATGATGGCCTTTTCATGCTTCAGTTTTTTTTCATTCAATGCATTCTGGACGGTTTTCAGCAGTTTTTCGAATTCAAACGGTTTTTGAATGTAGTCATAGGCGCCTGTTTTCAATGCCAAGACAGCCTGATCCAGACTGTTGTTGCCCGTGACGACAATGACCGGAATCCCGGGATGATTTTCCTGGATATTCTTCATCAGCTCATGGCCGTTCATATCCGGAATTTCCAGATCGATCAGGGCCAGATCGATCTGGTCATTTGCAAGGAGTGCGCATGCCTCCAAACCGGAAAGCGAGGTAAGAACCCGATATCCCTCAAGGCTTAACAGCAGACGGGTGCTGTCACAGAATCGGGGTTCGTCATCCACGATGAGTATGGTTGAATTCTGGCTCATCATTATCTCCCAGCCAATGTTTTTTTCAAATTGTCAACAGGCAGAACGATTCGAAATGTGGCGCCATTGCCCGCCTGACTCTGGCAATCGATGGTCCCTTTGTGCATTTCGATGATATTTCGGACAATGGACAGCCCCAGGCCGGCATGCTCTCCGGTTTTGGTGCCGACAAACGGTTCGAACAGGTGCGCCTGTTGTTCTTCCGGAATGCCGGGTCCCTCATCGCGGATGATGATTTCGACATGTTCCGGATAACCGGGATTTGTCTGGCTGTCTTCAACCGGTGCAGCAATATGCCGCGTCCGGATATACAGTCCCCCGCCATTTTCCATGGCTTCTGCCGCATTTTTTATCAGATTGATAAATACCTGTTTCATGCTGTTCCTGTCTGCCGCAACCGGTGGAAGATTCGGCTCCGGATGCAACTGAAGCCGGACATGATTCCGGTCGAGAAGGGACGCGCCCATAATTTTTTCCAGATCGGACAGCAGGTTGTTCACATTCAGCATTTCCAGGTGATGAACCCAGTCTTCGGTAAATGTAGTCAGCCGGGACAAAATCTGTGAAATCCGGTCGATTTCCTCATTGATGATCCGGATTTCATCCTGAGCCATATTGACGCCGGAAAGCTTGATCCCCAACAGTCTCAAATAGTTTTTGATGATACTCATGGGATTGTTGACTTCATGAATGATTCGCTTGGCCAGCGATGTGGATGCGTCAATCCGTTCTTTCTGTATCTGTTGGAGTTGAAACCGTTTCAGCAGATGCATCCGCATGGCAGCCGCAGCATGACCCGCCAGCATGTGAAGCGGTTTGATGTGTTTGGATAGGGCGCAGAATTCCGGTTTATCCAGCCCCAGGACAATGACGCCGATTGGCTCGTTGCAACTGATCATGGGCAGGCAAAGCATCCCCTCCTTTCCCATGAGCCGAATGATCTGATCGTCCGGAATGATGTTTGCGGCATGGTCCGGACGATTGAAAGAATCGGTGATATGGCGGGTTTTCAAGCATGTTATCAGAAGACTGGTTTCAGTCTGCAGCGGAACGATCATATCCCGGATGATCGAAAATGCCGGATCATGAATCAGCGTCTCTCCCTTCAGAAAGCGTTTATCCGGGTCCATGATAAAAAAATGAACAATCGGGATTTCAAAAAGCGTTTGAATTCCACCAACAGTCTCTTTCAATATGGCATATTCATCCTCGGCGCTCAGGAGATTTTGAAGAAAACCCAACAGAACCGCCTGATTTTCCATTTCCGCTGTCAGTTTTTGATGCGGTTCACGGTCGTTTTCCGTCATGCCGGATTCTGCTGACTGAATGGATTCAATTTCGATTTCCAGGGATTCGGCAATGACTTTCAATTCGTCATCCGCCTGAAGCATCAGGTTGTTCATATTCTCCTGGCCCAGTCCAAAAAATGCTCGGGCCGATTCCATTCCTTCAGGATTGATCCGACCGACAGAACCGCTCAGGGCATTGGCCACATATACCAGTTTAATCAGTGGCAGCGAATTGGATATTTCGTTTGGGGGCGCATGATGATACAACACCGCATCCACAACAAAAGATGGGAAATTCCATTTTTTTAAGAGTTCGGCGCCAATTTCCGCATGACTGGCCGCCATCCGCATCTCTTCGGCCAGGATTGACTCGGGGTTTTTCCGGTGCATGGACAGAATTTTGGCATAGGGTTCCGGAAAATTGACCCATAACACGATTTTTCCGATATCATGAAGCATTCCGGATAAAAAGGCTTCATCCGGGTCGCGATATCGCGTTTTTTTTGCCATCAGCCTGGCGAGAATGGCGCAGCGCAGTGAATGCCACCAGAATTGTTTGATATTGAATGCCGTTTTTGAATGAACGCCGTGTAGAACCGTATGAACCGAACTACATATGGCAATGTTCCGGATGGCGTTGGAGCCCAGAAAACGGACAGCGGCATCAACGGTTTTCAGCCGGTTTGAGGGTGAATAATATGCCGAATTGACCACTTTCAGTACCCGGCCGGTCAGGCCCGAATCTTTTTCAATGATGCGGGACAGATCGTTGAGGCCGTTGTTTTCTTCGTTGCAAACCCGGATGAGCTGGAAAAGAACGTGAGGCAGGGATGGAATATTTTTTAACGTGGACAGAAGATCGGAAATGGATCGTTGAATCTTCATGGAATGTAACATCTCCAGTGATCGGTTGTGGATTATTTGAATGGCAGTGGTTATCATAAAACATCGGATGATTCAACATGAGCGTTCAGCCATCAGCCATCAGCCTTCATCCTTTTGTAACGACGGGGGCAATCCTCCCAGGATGCTTTATAATTATTTGGTATAAATATTAATGTATTATAGAAAAATCAAATATCGGACAATAACAGTTGATGACAAAATTGAATCATCGTATTAAAATTGCCAATATTTTTCATTCGTGAAGTTTCCGGCTTTTTGCCCCCGATTATTGACATGGGATTGACCTTGAACATTCACCATTCTGCATTCATCCTTATTAAATTGAAACGAGGGACCATTAACCAGTGACTGACAAATCCGCCAAAGCCGAAAAAGATCCCTCACTGTACCATCTGCCGCCGCAAAGCATCGAGGCCGAGGAATCCATTATCAGTTCGGTGCTGAACGACAACACCACGCTTCAGGATATTGCCGATATTCTGTCGGTCGATGATTTTTACCGGTCAGCCCATCAAAAAATTTATGCGGCCATTCTGGATTTGTTTGGCCGGGCCGAGCCCATCGATCTCATTACCCTGACCAATGAACTCAAAACCAGGGGAGACCTGGAGGCCATTGGGGGGCCTTCCTTTCTGGTCCAGTTGTTGGACAATATTCCCATTGCCGTCAACACGGTTCACCATGCCCGGATCATCCGTGACAAGGCCAGCCTGAGGCGTTTGATTGAAAAATCCAATGCAATTTTACGGCGGTGTTTTGAGGATCAGGGGGATGTGGATGATGTTCTGGATTTTGCCGAATCCGCGATTTTTGAGGTATCCAGCCACAAGGTCAAACCCGCCTTCAACCATATCAGCGGACTGATCGATTCCAATATCGACAAACTGGAGGAGCGTCAGGGCAACAAGGCGCTGTTTACCGGAACGCCCACCGGATTTGCGGGCTTTGACAAACTGACATCCGGACTTCAGAATTCGGACCTGATCATTCTGGCGGCCCGGCCCAGCATGGGAAAAACTGCGCTGGCATTGAATATCGCCCGCAATATTGCGGTTGATGCCAATGTGTCCTGTGCCATCTTTTCACTGGAAATGGCCAAGGAACAATTGTCCATGAGAATGCTGTGCGCCGAGGCCCGAATGGACTCCGGCCGGATTCGGGACGGCTTTTTCAGTTCCGAAGACTGGGATGGCCTGACCCATGCCGCGGGTGTTCTGTCCGATGCACCCATTTTTATCGATGATTCCGGAGATATTACCTCCGTGTCCATCCGGGCCAAGGCCAGGCGATGGAAGGCAAAGGAAAGCCTGGGGCTGATCATCATCGACTATCTTCAGTTGATGAAAAGCTCTGTTTCGGCCGAGCGCCGGGACCTGGAAATATCGGAAATATCCCGTTCCCTCAAATCCCTGGCCAAGGAACTGAACATCCCCATCATCGCCCTGTCCCAGTTGAACCGCAAACTGGAAGAGCGCAGCGACAAGCGTCCCCAGTTGTCGGATCTCCGGGAATCCGGCGCTTTGGAGCAGGATGCCGATATTGTGGCATTCATTTATCGGGATGAGGTCTATAACCGGGACGAGAACAATCCCAACCGGGGAAAAGCCGAAGTCATTGTCGCCAAACACCGGAACGGGCCCACCGGTGTCGTCAATCTGGCTTTTTTAAAATCCTACACCCGTTTTGAAAACCTGGCGGTGGATGAATCATGAAAAAAATATCCGGAAATATCGGGGGACTCAAATCCAGCCAGATCGACTCCCTGGAACGTCTGCATGGCTTTCAGACACCGGTCGGGTATGTCGTATCCCCGGAGCTGAGAGATGAAATCTGCCGGATTTCTGTTGATATCCGGCGGCAGACCGGGGTCCTGATCAACCGTCAGGGCATGGTGGTGACCGTGCTGGTGGGGGATCATGATGGTCTCATGATTCCCGACATCAGTGAATACCGGGTTTCAGCCGGCAGGCTGAAGGGACTTCGCCTGGTGCATACACACCTGAATGGCGAAGCGCTCAGTCCGGATGATCTGACAGACCTGGCGCTGCTGCGGCTGGACATGATTGCCGCCATCACCCTGGATGGACCCGGAAAGCCGTTTGAACTGCACATCGCGCATATCCTGCCGGCATCCGGTGTTCAAAAATCCTGGCAGATATTGGGACCTTTCCCTGCGGATCAACTGGATCAGAATTGCCTGCAGCTCATTCAGTCCATTGAAAATGAACTGGGCCAGAAATGGGGTGGCAAACAGGCAGCAGGGAAACAGGAAAAAGCACTGCTGGTCAGCGTCACGACCGCATCCCGGAAAGCGGCCCTTGATTCCCTGAACGAACTGGAAGAGCTGGCCTGGTCCTGTGGCATCGATGTCGTGGACCGGATTGTCCAGCATCGAAAACAGGCCGATCCCCGGTTTCTGCTGGGGTCCGGAAAGCTACAGGAACTGTCCCTGACCGCGCTGGAGCAGGATGTCACACTGCTGATTTTCGATCAGGAGATGAACGCCTCCCAGATACGGTCCATCACCGACCGGATCGATATCAAGGTTATTGACCGGACCCAGTTGATTCTGGATATTTTTGCCCAGCGGGCCATCAGCCGTGAAGGAAAGCTTCAGGTCGAACTGGCCCAGTTGAAATACATGCTGCCCCGGCTGGTCACCAAAAATACCGCCATGTCCCGGCTGACCGGCGGCATCGGGGGCAGGGGGCCTGGCGAAACCAAGCTCGAAATCAACCGGAGGCGGGCCAGAGAGCGGATCAACCGGCTGGAAAAAGCCCTGAAAGACGTCATTTTGCACCGGAAGCAGCAAAAATCCAGACGCCAGAAAAAAGGGTTGCCCATCATTTCCATCATCGGCTATACCAATGCCGGAAAATCCACCCTGCTCAATACCCTGACCCAGAGCAAGGTTCTGGCCGAACAACGGATGTTTGCCACCCTGGACCCCTCCAGCAGACGGCTGCGGTTTCCCCGGGATATCGAAGTCATCATCACGGATACGGTCGGATTTATCCGGGATTTGCCAAAGGATCTGCAGGTCGCATTCCTGGCCACACTGGAAGAGCTGGAAAGTGCGGATATTCTGCTGCATGTGATCGATGTCGGCAATGAGCGGTTTGAAGATCAGATCCAGTCGGTCGAGCGGATTCTGGAGGAGCTGAACCTTCAGCATATCCCGGTCATCCGGGTCCTGAACAAAATGGATCGCATCGACCCGGAAAGTCTGATGCGGTATGTCCGGGTATTTGACGGAATACCGGTCAGTGCGCTGGATCGCGCCACCCTGATGCCGCTCATTCAAAAATTGGAAGACATGATTGAAACCCGATTGACCCAACCCACTGACAATTTTGAAAGGAATGCCGATGAGCATCGATCCCCATAAAGTGATTTATTCCATGATTCGGGTCAGCAAGCATCATCAGAAAAAACCCGTTTTGAAGGATATCTCCCTATCCTATTTTTATGGCGCCAAAATCGGCGTGCTGGGCCTCAACGGCTCCGGAAAAAGCACGCTGCTGCGCATCATCGCCGGAGTTGAAACCGAATTTGACGGAAAAATCATTCCCTCCCCGGGTTATTCCATCGGATACCTGGAGCAGGAGCCAAAGCTGGACCCGTCGCTGACAGTCCGTCAGATCGTGGAACAGGGGGTGCAGAAAACCGTTGATCTGATCAATTCCTATAACGCCATCAATGATCAGTTCAGTCAGCCCATGACCGATGACGAGATGAACGCCCTGATCGAGAAACAGGGCGTCATTCAGGAACAACTGGATCATCTGAACGCCTGGGATCTCGATTCCCGGCTGGAAATGGCCATGGATGCCCTGCGGTGCCCGCCGGGAGAAACGTCTGCCGCCATTCTTTCCGGAGGCGAAAAGCGTCGGGTTGCCCTGTGCCGGCTGTTGCTGCAGCAGCCCGACATCCTCCTCCTGGATGAGCCCACCAACCATTTGGATGCCGAAACCGTGGCCTGGCTCGAACACCATCTTCAGGCCTATCCCGGAACCGTTATCGCGGTTACCCATGACCGGTATTTTCTGGATAATGTGGCCGGCTGGATACTGGAACTGGACCGGGGGCACGGCATTCCCTGGCAGGGAAACTATTCCTCCTGGCTGAAACAGAAACAGGAACGGCTGCGAACCGAGGAAAAATCCGAAACCCAGCGCCAGAAAACCCTGGAGCGCGAACTGGAATGGATCCGCATGTCACCCAAAGGCAGGCATGCCAAGTCCCGGGCCAGAATTACGGAATATGAGCGTCTGCTGGGTCAGGAAACCCAGGAAGCTGTCCGGGATGCCGAAATTTACATTCCCCCCGGTCCCCGGCTGGGAGATGTCGTCATTACCCTGGAAAATGTCAGCAAGGTCTATGATGGCCGGGTGTTGATGGAGGATATCAGCTTTGCCATTCCACCGGCCGGAATTGTTGGCATCATCGGACCGAACGGGGCCGGAAAAACCACCCTGTTCCGCATGATCACGGGTCAGGAAGCCCCGGATTCCGGCGCGATTCAGATCGGCCAGACTGTCAAACTGGCCTGGGTGGATCAGTCCCGGGACAGCCTGGAGCCGGACAAGACCATCTGGGAAGTCATTTCAGACGGCCGGGACGCGATTCAGTTGGGCTCCCGGGAAGTCAATTCACGGGCCTATGTGGCGCGTTTCAATTTTTCCGGAACCGATCAGCAAAAAAAGGTGGGCACCCTTTCCGGGGGCGAGCGCAACCGGGTTCACCTGGCCAGAATGCTGAAAGATGGCGGCAATGTGCTGCTTCTGGATGAACCCACCAATGACCTGGATGTCAACACCATGCGGGCACTGGAGCAGGCCCTGGAAACCTTTGCCGGTTGCGCCCTGGTCATCAGCCATGACCGGTGGTTTCTGGACCGGATCGCCACCCATATTCTGGCGTTTGAAGGCGACAGCCGCGTCACCTGGTATGAGGGAAATTATTCCGAGTACGAGGCGGACCGGAAAGCCCGATTGGGCGCGGCCGCGGATCAGCCGCACCGGATCCGGTACCGGCAGTTGACGAGATAAAAAAGGCTGAAGGCTGAAGGATGAAGGCTGAAGGATGAAGGATAAAGAATGAATCGGATCGTCCATGACGTCCACAGCGTCCACAAAGTCCATAAAATATGCTGTTGTCCCCCAACCCCATAACCCAATTACAAGACCCAACAGAGATTTTTAAATGGAACCATACCACAATCTGAAGCAGGAGGTGATGCAGGCCGCAGACGACATGCTCAGCCTGATATCCGGCATCCGGGGCGTTTCCGGCCTGGATGGGGCCGCAACCCGGGAATGGGAAAAAATATGCCGAAATATCGGTCTGCAACTGAATGAAGACACGGTGCGGGTTGCGGTTGTGGGCGCGATCAAATCCGGCAAAAGCACGTTTATCAATGCATTGCTTCAGGGCGATCATCTCAAGCGCGGGGCAGGGGTTGTGACATCCATTGTGACGCGGGTTCGAAATGGAAAAAAGCGGAGCGCCACGCTGTATTTCAAATCCTGGGAAGATGTCAATTCAGACATATCCCAGGCGTCTGTGTTTCTGCCGTCTGTTCAGGACGACGACCGACCCGATGGACTGGATATCCGGAATCCGGCTGACCGGACTGCGCTGCAAAAGGCCCTGAATGATGTGGATGCCGAGTACATGGTCGCCAACGGCGCCCGAAGCATGAGTGCGGCATTGATGGCATCCTGCCTGAAAGGCTATGACGCGGTTCGGGATATTGTTCAGGATCATGCGGTCATTCAGCGCTATGAAGACAGCCAGTTTGCCAGTCACCGGGAGTTTGTGGGGGATGACGCCCGGGCCGTTTATCTGAAGGATATCGAACTGACAATCGATTCCAAACTGCTGGAAGACAACCTGGAAATTGCAGACTGCCAGGGAAGTGATTCCCCCAATCCCCTGCATCTGGCCATGATTCAGGATTATCTGCTGTTAACCCATCTGATCGTGTATGTCATCAGCAGCCGAACCGGGCTCCGCCAGGCAGACATCCGGTTTCTGTCCATGATCAAAACCATGGGCATTGCGG
This sequence comes from Desulfatirhabdiaceae bacterium, assembly GCA_050179135.1. Taxonomy (GTDB): domain Bacteria; phylum Desulfobacterota; class Desulfobacteria; order Desulfobacterales; family Desulfatirhabdiaceae; genus UBA4064. The sequence continues at coordinate 20,595 of JBFXFK010000041.1, forward strand.
ACAATATCCTGTTTGTGATCAATTGCGACTTCAGTGAACATGAATCCCTGGACAGCCTGATGGCCCTGATCGGAAGAATCCGGGACGAAATCGCCCTGATCCGGCCAAACCCCGATGTATTTGTGTTTTCATCCCTGTTCAATCTGTTCCGGACCCTGGGTTCCGACCTGTCTGAAAAGGACCACATGCGGCTGTTGCAGTGGGAGCAGGATACCGATGCGGTCCAGTTTTCAGATGGGGAGACCCTGCGGTTTTTGAATACATTCAATGAAAAACTGAGCCGGGAAAAATTCCGTCTCCTGCTGCTCAATCCGATGGAACGAATTCATGCCATTTCGGATGCCATTTGTCACTGGATCCGGATGAACATGGAAATACTCAATCAGGATGCGGACCATGCCGGTGCGGTGGTGGAAAAAATCAACCGGCATCAGAAGCGGATTCTGCAACTGAAATCAACCGTCCAGAACACCCTGAACGGGCACATGGAAAAACTGAAAGCCCGTCTGAAAACCGGTGTGGATGATTTTTTTGACTTCAGGTCATCCGGGCCGATGGTATCCATCATTGACTTTATTCATCGTCAGCATCTCGACCTGGGTGGATACCGGGACCGGATGAAGCAGGATGGATTTACCAAAGCCCTGTATCTGGTGTTTCAGGAATTTCGCCAGCACCTGGATACCTTTGTCGCCGAATCGGTCAATCCGGACATCATCCGTTTTGTCAAGGCTCAGGAACAGATGATCGCGGAATCCCTGGCATCGATTGCCGCCCCCTTTGACGGTCTTTTGATCGAGGCCATCGCCGAATACCATCAATCCCTGTCCGGAATCGGCATTGTCTCCGAAGCCCCAAGTCCGGAAAAACTGTCCCTGCCGGACATGGATCGGGTCAAAACAAGGGCCGGTCTGAAACTCCCGCCGGCCAGCATCGCCCTTCGGTATTCCGCCAAAATCAAATCCGAGGCGGTGTTGCGTCTCGGCGCCTACACCACCATCACCCTGATCAAGCGCCTGCTGAAGCGGCCGTTTCAAAATCCGGAAGACAATGGTCTGTCGGCGCTGGCCGATGCGGTTGACAGAATGAAAGCCGAAACCGAAAAGTCCATTGTCAGCCATTTCAGGGATTACCGCGAAAACATCAAATTCCAGTATCTGTACAAAGTCGCGGATGCCGCATCCCGTGCACTCCTCGACAGCCTGACGGAACGGTTTCAGTCTTATTCTGCAGACAGTTCCCAGATTACCACATTTGCCGAATGCCATCAGAGCGACAGGGAATCGGCCCTGAAATCACTGGATGATATCCGGACTTCAGCCGCCGCCATTGGTGACCGGGTCGGCGGAATAAAAAATCAGATCAATGCCGGAGTCATTTAATGGCCCAACAAAAATCCACAACATCCCAAACCCTGACTGCCGCCGTACTGCCTTCCCGAAATCTCATTTTTGAATGGGAGCCGATCCAGACACCGCGTTCATCCGACCGGGAGCAGATCGAATCCCGCCTCTTTGACCTGTATTCCAGCCATCCCGAAAAAGCGATGCTGGCACTGGGAGCCGTAAGTGCGGCGATTCGATTGTCGCCATCCATGGAATACTGGCGCGCGCTTTGCGCGGCCTATATCCATGAATTGCTGGTGGATCCCAAAACCGAATCGCTTCGGGAAAAGCAGATAATCGATATGTCTCCGGAAACCGCTGCAGAATGGGCGGGCCGGGTTCCGGAAATGGTTGGCGCCGACCGGGTGGATGCCGCGCTGATTGTTCATGTCTGGAACCAAACTCAGGATGCCTGTCGTCAGTTGGTGCGGACATCCCGGGAACCGGTCGAAGATATCATTCGGTCCCTGTCGCCGGACCAGTCCATTCTGGAACATCGGATCCATTTCAATCTTGTGGAAAACAGGCATGAACCGGAAACCCCGTTTGCCTTTCTGGTCACCTACTCGGACCGGGCATCCAGGCCTGGCGGACTGATGCATCTGCCCCTCGAGAATGCATTGAAGCAATATGGCGAAGACACACCCAAAATGATATCCCTGTTGGCATCGGTTTACAAAGCGGCTGCCGGCAGCCCGATCATACAGTCCTTTATGGATACCGGGGAAATTTTTCATCCCCTGCGCCTGACGTCCAACGAAGCCTATCAGATTCTGCGCGAAACAGTCCTGTATGAATCCGCCGGAATATTGTGCCGGATTCCCCGATGGTGGCATGCAACCCCCAGAAAAATCTCGGTTGGACTTTCCATCGGCGACAGACCCGGCAAAAAACTGGATGTCCGGGCGCTGCTCTCCTGCCATCCGGTTCTGCATATCGATGGCGAGCCGGTTTCGCCCGAAGAAGCCCGGGAAATTCTGGCCCGGTATGACGGCTTGGCCATGATCAAGGGAAAATGGACCGTTGTGGACAAAGAAGCCCTTGAAACCCGGCTGGCCATGTTCGATGAGGCCCGGAAAGCCAGCAAGTCCATGAAAATTCCATTTTCAGAGGCCATTCAGATGCTGATGGGGATGCAGTCCCCCAAACTGGATGCCAAAACAAAATGGACCGGGGATGTGCTGTGCGGAGACTGGCTGAAGGAGGTGCTGCAAAAGCTTCAGACACCGACCAAGCTGAAAAAGGTCAAAAAACCGGCCGGGCTCAAGGCGCGTCTCCGGCCGTATCAGCAGACCGGTCTCAACTGGCTCACATTTCTTCACGATCTGGGGTTCGGGGCCTGTCTGGCAGATGACATGGGCCTGGGAAAAACCGTTCAGGTGCTGGCCCTGCTTCAGTCCAGAAAAGAGGCCGGGGCAATCGGTTATGCCCCCTCCCTTCTGATTGTACCCGCATCCCTGATTGACAACTGGCTGACCGAGATCCGCCGGTTTACCCCGGGTCTTGAAACGGTCACGATTCATCCGCAATACGGGGACATGGCAGACGTGGAAAATCGCCCGCCCGGCAGTTTCGATCTGGCCCTGACCACCTATGCCATGGCCAGAAAACTTTCCTGGCTGAAGGACCGGACCTGGTATTATGTGATTCTGGACGAGGCACAGGCCATCAAAAATCCGGGAACATCCCAGACCCGGGCGGTTAAGGAAATACCGGCAACCCGCCGGATTGCCATGACCGGAACACCGGTAGAAAACCGCCTGGGAGATCTGTGGTCCCTGTTTGATTTTGCCAACCGGGGTCTTCTGGGATCGGCCCAGGCATTCCGGAAATTTGCAGAAGGGCTTCACAATAAACCGGAAGGGTATGCGCGAATCCGGCAGGTCATCCAGCCCTATATTCTCAGACGACTGAAAACCGATTCATCCATCATATCGGATCTTCCGGAAAAAATTGACATGAAGACATGGGTCTCCCTGTCCCGGAAACAGACGCTGCTGTACCGGCAGTTGGTCAAGAAACTGGAACAGGATCTGGAGGAATCGGAGGGCATTGCGCGAAAAGGACTGATTCTGACCTATCTGATGAAATTCAAGCAGGTCTGCAATCACCCGGATCAGTTTGCCGGATCGGGCGCCTTTCTGGAAGAAGACAGCGGCAAGCTGATGCGCCTGCGTGAAATCTGTCAGGACATATATGCCAGACGGGAACGGGTTCTGATATTTACCCAGTTCCGGGAAATGGTGGATCCGCTGGACCGGTTTCTTGCCACGGTTTTTGGCCAGGCCGGGATTCAATTGCATGGCGGAACCGCGGTGGCCAGACGAAAGGCCCTGGTGGAACGGTTTCAGAATCAGAATGAATATGTTCCCTACTTTGTTCTGTCCACAAAGGCCGGTGGTGTCGGCCTGAACCTGACGGCTGCCAACCATGTCATTCATTTTGACCGGTGGTGGAATCCCGCGGTGGAAAAGCAGGCCGAAGACCGGGCATTCCGGATCGGCCAGAAACGCAATGTCATTGTCCATCCGTTTGTGTGCAAAGGTACGGTGGAAGAGCGGATCGATGAGATGATTGAAAACAAGAAGGAATTGTCCGACAGGCTGCTGGCATCCGGAGGCGAGACATGGATCACCGAAATGTCAAACCGGGAAATTCATGACCTTTTTACACTGACATTGACCGGGGGCAAATAGATCATGCGATATCAAAACATGTATCCACCCTATGTTTCCGTAGCCGAACGCCAGGCAAAAGCGCGGAAGATGGCTGAAAAACTGCAGAAAAAATCCGGCCCCCTGAATCCGGTTTGCGTTTCGGGTCGGACCATTGCAAAATCCTGGTGGGGCAAATCCTGGAATCAGAATCTGGAACGGTATGCAGACTATGCCAACCGGATTGGGCGGGGCCGATCCTATGTCTGTAACGGCATGGTCCTGGATCTTCAGATTCAGCCGGAGACCATTACCGCAATTGTGGCCGGCTCCGGCAGCACCCCCTACAAGATTACGATAAAGATCAAACCGGTTCCGGGTGATGCCTGGAAACGTCTGATGCGGGATGCGGCTGGCCAGATTGAATCCCTGGCCGCACTGCTGGAAGGCCGGTTTCCGGAATCCCTGAAAACCCTGATGTTTGCCAGGGAGGCCGGGCTGTTTCCAGAACCCAAAGAAATCAAATTCGAGTGCTCCTGTCCGGACTGGGCCTATATGTGCAAACATGTGGCCGCTGTCCTGTACGGGGTTGGTGCACGCCTGGATGATGATCCCAAGCTCTTTTTCACGCTTCGCGGGGTCAATATCAATGATCTGATCGGCGATGTGGCCCGAACCGAAACCCAAAAACTGCTGAAGCGCCAAACCGGTTACAGCCCGCGTATCATTCAGCCATCGGATAGCCGGCTGCTCGATATCCAGGCCCTGTTCGGCATCGATCTGGTTGGCGCTTCCCCTCCGAAATCTCCCGTTCCCGTCCCTGAAAAAAGCGATCGGTCAAAGAAAAAAAGCAAACCGGTGGCGGTAAAGCGAAAACCGGCGCCAAAGCGCAGGAAAGCCGCTGTATCGTAACCTTCAGTGGGCCTGTCAGGGAACTCCCGTTGGTCGCACCCTGACCTACGCCAAGATCGGTCAGCAGCGTAGGTCAGGCTGGCCGGTTGTTTGGCCTGCCTGACATGGCCGAAATGCATCCTGCCTGTCAGGGAGTCGCAAAAGCCGCGACACCCAGACCTACAGCGGCTGACAGCTGTCAGGGAACTCCCGTTGGTCGCACCCTGACCTACGCCAAGAGCGGTCAGCAGCGTGGGTCAGGCTGGCCGGTCCTTTGGCCTGCCTGACACTCCGGATGGCGGTATGCCCTTCAGTCTTCACCCTTTTTCACCGGATGACGCGCAAAAAAAACGCCCTTCGGTGACCGGAAACAGTCACCAAAGGGCGCATTAACAGGTAAATCCAATTGCGGTGTACCGGTTAAACGACCCGAATCTTGTACACCTCGTTTGAATCCGGATCGATCACATGAACCGCGCAGGCAATGCAGGGGTCAAATGAATGAACCGTACGCAACACTTCCAGGGGGCGCTTGGGATCGGCAATGGGTGTGCCGATCAGGGCTTCCTCGACCGGACCTCTTTTCCCCTTTTCGCATCGGGGGCCCAGGTTCCACGTTGAGGGAACCACATATTGATAATTCTTGATTTTCTTGTTTTCAATCTCGATCCAGTGGCCGAGTGAGCCCCGGGGCACATCGTTCAGGCCATACCCCATACCCTTGTCCGGCATCTGCCATGCCTGATAGGTTTTGGTGTCGCCATTTTTGATATTGGTGATCAGCTCGTTGATCATCCCCTCCATGGCATCGCCGATGGCAATGGTTTCCAGGCCACGGGCAGCGGTTCTCCCGAGTGTTGAAAAGAGTGCTGTAACCGGAATATCCAGTTTTTTGAGTGTGCTGTCCACAAGACTCTTGATTTCTGCATGACCTTTTCCATATGCCACCAACACCCGCGCCAACGGTCCCACCTCACAGGGTTCGCCTTCATATCGCGGGGCTTTGAGCCAGGAATATTTGGCATCGGTCTTGTATTCCCCGTGCTTGGGTTTGGTTTCTCCCTTGGAGGGATGTTTGGCGGTCCCCTCTTCATACCAGGATCGGGTGACGCTTTCCGTAATTTTTTCCTGTTGCGCCGCACCCACTTTGGTCACATCCCGTTTCATGATGACCCCTCCGGGCAGATAGAGGCTTTCGGGCTCCTTTTCACTGGCAGGAAAGTCGCCATATGCCATAAAATTGGTGGTGCCGCCAATGGCGCCCCAGTCCTTGTAAAACGATGCCACGGCCAGCAGATCCGGAATATAGACATTTTTGATGAATTCCTGGCTTTCTTTCCACAGATACAGAAATTCGGCAATCCGGTCCGGGGTCAGATCGGCAACACAGGTCACGCCACCCACAACCAGGGACTGAAGATGCGGGTTTTTCCCACCCAAAATGGCATGCATTCTGGCGGTTCTGGCCTGAAGTTTCAGCGCCTCCAGATAATGGCCGGCAGCCATCAGGTTGGCTTCCGGGGGCAGTTTGTATGCTTCATGTCCCCAGTAGGCATTGCTGAAGGGTCCCAACTGGCCGCTGTCCACAAATGTCTGAAGCCGCTGCTGAACCGCCTTGTAATACACGGCTCCGCCGACGGATGCGCTGCTGACACTGTCTGCCAGAGCGGCTGTTTTGGCCGGGTCCGCTTTCAGTGCGCTGACAATATCCACCCAGTCCAGGGCGTGCAGATGATAAAAATGAACCAGATGATCATGCTGAAACTGGGCCCCATGCAGCAGGTTTCTGATCAGTCTGGCATTGGGGGGAATGGTTACACCCACCGCGTTTTCAACTGCGCGGACGGATGCCAGTGCATGGGTGTACGTGCAGACACCGCAGGAACGCTGGACAAAGTGATGGGCATCCCGGGGGTCTCTTCCCTGGAGAATCAGTTCAATTCCCCGGAACATCTGCCCGGAACTCCAGGCATCCTTGACTTTTCCGCCTTCTATTTCAACCTCGATACGAAGATGTCCTTCGATTCTGGTGATTGGATCAATTGTGATTCGATTACCCATATATGCTGTCTCCTCTCTTCTCCTGATCGGTCATGTGGTAATTAACCGTGGGAATAATTTGGTCTGAATTCCGATACAATGGTTTACATGGGTTCATAGAACGGGCTCATTTTGTCCCAGAAAGCAGGCTCGCTGCATCCCAGGCAGGGATGACCAGCTTCCACCGGCCAACTGGTCCCGTCATTGAATTTGGCAACCGGGCAGTTATTATAGGTTTCCGGGCCTCTGCATCCCATCTTGTACAGACAGTACCCCATTGCAGCTTCCTGTGATCCGAATTCCAGCACAAATTCCTCATTTTCAAAATGGGATCGTCTGGGGCACTGATCATGAATGGTTTTTCCATAAGCAAACAGGGGTCTGCCCAGCTTGTCCAGATCAGGCAGTTTTCCAAGAAGAAGATAATTGACAACGGTACCGACAAAACTCACCGGATTGGGCGGACATCCGGGAATATTGAGTGTTTTGATGCCCAATGCTTCACCAACGCCCACATACCCGCCCGGGTTTGGTGCGGCTGCCTGGACCCCGCCATAAGATGCGCAGGTGCCGATGGCAATCACCGCAGCAGCCTTGGGGCAGACATCTTTTGCGATTTCCAGAAATGTCCGGTCGCCAACTTTGCCGTAGGCGCCATCATATTTGGTGGCCACAGCTCCTTCCACAACACAGATGAACTTGCCTTCATGTTTTTTGATCGCGCTCTGAAGCTGTTCTTCGGCCTGATGTCCGGCAGCCGCCATGATGGTTTCATGATATTCCACAGACAGCACTTCCAGAACCAAATCATCGATATAGGGATACTGGGATCGGAGAAGCGCCTCCGAACATCCTGTGCATTCGCCAAAATGCAGCCAGACGACGGGTGGCCGCTGTTTGGGGGCAGCAAAGACTTCTGCAACTTTGGGTACAAAAGACGATGACAGCCCCATGGTTGCAGTCAAAAAAGTGCAATACTTCATGAAATCTCTTCGTGAGACCCCTTTTTGCTCCAGTCGATCAAAAAACTGTTTTTCATTTTCCATTGGCACCTCCTGATGCGGTTAAAAAAATGAATGTGTAAAAATCAGCTTCTACCAGTCCGCTACCGGAAAAAATAGCCGGGTATTGTGATACGCCAGCCCAAAAAAATACGGTAAGTCAATAATGATAGCCCGTTTTTGAATCTGTTTTTTTCCCTGAAAAAACAGAAAAACGGTGTAAATTGATGCGGACATAATTACTGATATAATTTTTTTTTATCAAGTATTATATTGGTTCATTGTTTACAAAATTACGGGTGCTGACATTGATTATTGATTGAGTTATCCGTATTTCAGATGGATCGCGGTGAAACACAACAAATACTGAAGTATCCCGACCAAACCAATCGTAATGACTGAAATCTGTTTTCAGGGCTCACATTCCGCGCTTGACGAAGAAAAAAAATGCATGTATCGATAGTTCATATGCAGTCGATCAGGGTGAAGACGCTGGTGCATCAAACAGATTATCTTTTCCGGAGGAGACGATGATGAAAAAAAATGGAGTTATCTGGCGAATTCAGATACTGGCACTGGGGTTCTGCCTTTTTGTTATCTCTCAGGCAGCCATTGCGGAGACATCTCCGCCGGCAGAAGGCGGCAGTCTGCCGGAACTGATTCTGCAGTCACCAACCGATCCGGACCATCTTCGCATACTTGGACTTTCCAATCAGCCGACCTTCACCATTCCGCAGATCAATGCATCCATTGTCATTATCGAAATTTTCAGCATGTATTGCCCGCATTGTCAGTCGGAAGCCCCCCGAATCAATGATCTGTATCAGAAGATACTGAAATCCCCAAAGCTGAAAGATTCGGTCAGAATGATCGGTATTGGTGTGGGAAATTCAAAATTTGAGGTTGAATTTTTTCGAAAAACCTATTCTGTTCCGTTTCCGCTTGTTCCGGATGGCAAATTTACCATTCACAAACAACTGGGAGAAGTTCGAACCCCTTATTTTATCGCTGTTCGGATCAATCCGGAAAAAACCCACAGGGTCTTTTACTCAAAGCTTGGCGCAATCGATAACCCGGACCAGTTTCTGAAAATGATTGAAGGGCAACTGAAATAGTGCCTGAACGAAAGGTTCGATATTCTGCTGTTCGCTGTTTATTTTCATTCATGGGTTGAATCACCCGGAATGACACGTGAAAAAAAATTACAGGGTTATCGGCAGGCAGCCAGATATGGCTTCAGGGCATTCTGAATGCGCCTTTTGACCAGTGTCAGCGGTTCGGGAGTCAGCGTTCCGTTTTTGATTTCAGGATGGAGATCGGGCAAGAATTGCCGCAACAGTGCCTCAGGAATGGGTCGCTTCAGATTTTGGATCAGGTGATCCCATGCAGCCATTGCGTCAGGGTGGGTCCAGTAATATCGGATTCGGTCCCGAAAACTGTAGTGCAACAGGAAACGCAGCGATTCCGAGCTTTCTTCTGGATAATGGGCGCGCCAGTGTTCCGGGTGTCTCATCATCAGATTTTCCATGACCTGGCGCAGGTGTGATCGTACAGATATGCCGGGACAGGCATCCTCGATTCGGGCCAGGGCATAAGTCGCTTCCCGAAAAGCAAATGTGAGACAGGGACCCGTTTTGAGCAGGAAAAAATGATCCGCGACCATCTGCTTTAAGGCGTCGGGTGTCTGATAATCCGTGGCATGAATTTCAAAGGTCATCTGATCGGGTAACCGGCTGTGGCAGGCGGAAAGCGCCATTGCCCGATCGGGATTATAGGGGCAGATCACCCGGTCCCCAAATTCCACCCCGGGTTGTGCAACCACGGCAATCACCCGCTGCCATGCGGATTCAAGGCCGCTTTGATAAAACGCGTTTTCATAGATTCTTATGGATGAAAGAAGAGTGTCTGGGCGTGTTACCGTGACAGGATCGATATCTTCCAGACCGCCTCCGGGAGGTGGCGCCTCGTTTCCAATGACATACCATGGCCGGTCGCAATCGGGCCTGCCGGATGCCGCATCCTCCGCAACCCGACAGAGTTGCACGGCCCGGCCGGCTGCAATTTCAGGCGCCAGAACAGGGCCGGAATCATCGGCGCAACACATTCCGGTATCGAGATGAATTTTTCGAAACCCGGCGGCCACACAATGGGACGCCAGCGCCGCGGCTTTGGCCATGGCCGTTGCAGCCGCTTCTTTTTTCCAGACATGAGGTCCCAGATGATCGGCGCCGATAATGATCTGTTCGGGAGAAAGGCCCGCATGTGCAGACAGTCGGCGGATGAACGCAGAAAAGGCCAACGGCGTCATTCCCGTATATCCGCCGGAAAGATTGACCTGATTGGGCGTGGCTTCCACCAGAATCGGCCGTTTTTCCGAAGCGGCCAGTTCCATTGCCGCCTGAAGCACTGTGGGATGCGATGAACACACCGAGACCATGCCGCCGATCTGGCCGTCGAGATGTTGTTTTCGAAGGTGAATCATGGAGCGCCGTGTCACTTGTGGAATTTAATTTGAAAGTTTACGAAATTATTTTTCTGAAAGTCTATATATAGATCATATCTGCATGGCGATCAATACCCGGATCATGGTCAGGCAGGCTCCGGAATTTGAGATTTGTTCACCAACCATGCCTGTATGTGACAAACACAAAATCACATTCCTCCAGGTGTATTAAACATGGCTCATCGCTGTTTCGGGTGGGTAAACACCTGACATGCATATCCAGAGGCACCCATACGAAACAGCGAGGAGCCAGAAAAATATGAACATCAAACAGGTGCTGCGCCGGATTCCCCTCTTTGATTCGGTTGAAGATGATGTATTGCCGGAACTGGCCCAAAGCCTGGAATTGATCCGGTGTGATGCCGGTCAGATCCTGTTTTACGAGAATGATCCCGGTGACTCCTTTTATATTATCGTTGACGGGAATCTGGAAATTTACAAAGCGTTTGGAACAACCGAAGAGAGATTGTTGCAAGACTGGGGGCCGGGCAATTTTCTGGGGGAAATGAGCCTGTTTGACATGGAAGGACAGCGATCGGCAACGGTTCGCGTCAAGACGCCGACCACCCTGCTGAAAATGAATCACGTCTCTTTTCGCAGCCTGCTTCACCGCCAACCGGACCTGGCTTTTGAAGTCAGCCGTCAATTGAGTCTGCGTTTTCGAAAATCCGACAATACACTCATTCGTGACCTGAAGGAAAAAAATCGTCAGTTGGCCGCTGCCTATGCCGAGCTTCAGGCTGCTCAGGAAAAGATCATCGAAAATGAAAAGCTGGAGCACGAACTTCAGGTGGCCCGCGAGATACAGGAAAGCATTCTGCCCGAAATCCTTCCGACAATTCCCGGTATCGATCTGGGTGTGATGATGTGTCCGGCCCGCGCCGTCGGCGGCGACCTCTACGATCTGATCGCACTGAAGGATAACCGCCTTGGCGTTGTCATCGGAGATGTCTCAGACAAGGGCGTGCCGGCAGCGATATTTATGGCGCTATCGCGCAGTCTGCTGCGCGCCGAAGCTTCGCGGATGGCCCCGCCGGCGACTGTGCTTCGTGAAGTCAACCGGCATCTGCTGGACATGAACACTGCCGGTCTGTTTATCACTGTCATCTACGGCATGCTGGATTTTAAAAATCGGCAGTTTACGTTTGTGCGTGCGGGCCATGAAATTCCCTTCTTCTTTCAACAGGATGGAACCGAGATATTCCCGGTCAATGGTTACGGGCAGGCATTGGGACTGTTTGATGATATTATTCTGGAAGAACAGTGTGTTAACCTGCCATCAGGAAGCCGGATTGTGCTGTTTACCGACGGCGCAACAGACGCGGTGAATCCGGATAATGAAAGATTCGGCCGGGAGCGCCTGCGGGAAGCCATTTGCCGTCACCGCCTGCTGTCGGCCCATGAGTTCTGCAAAGCGATTTTTGAAACCATCGCACAATTTCAGGACAGCGCACCCCAGGCCGACGATATGGCCATGGTGACCATAGACATGCATTAAAGGCCCTTGCGTTGCCCGGCCGCCCCTACAATGCACCATATTCCCGGAATTGGTAATAACCACGATCCCATGATAATGATTGGGCATCACCACCCATTCGTCCAATTCGATTTCATGGCGTATTTCGGCGATTTTCATCCATTCATTCGCGATAATTTCCCCGGTGTCATTCAACTGCAATTGATTGTCCACGATATCCCCGAACAAACACGATTGATTGTGGGTCAGGATGGTCAGGACAAATCCAGAATCAAATTATGCGCCAGAACCGGATGGGAAAAACCCTTTGCAGGAATTTCCCCTCTGCTTTCAAATTGAAAATGGTCCTTCACCAGCGCCCATGTGGAATGACTGACAAGTATCCCACCGGGATCGCAGGCGTTTTCCAGACGGGAGGCAAGATTGACATGCAACCCGAACGCGGTGTAATCCTTGCGGGTTTCCGATCCAAAACCCCCGACATTGACCATGCCGGTGTTGATCCCGCATCGCAGCCGCAAGGGTTTCGAAATCCCTT
>JBFXFK010000042.1:0-1282 GCA_050179135.1 Desulfatirhabdiaceae bacterium
TGGGTCGGCCGGTTTCGGGGCGGGTTGACCATAGCAACGGTCATGGCCTGCGCCGGTTTTGCAGCCATTTGTGGGTCAACCGCTGCAACAGCCGCCACCATGGGCCGCATCGCATTGCCGGAAATGAAAAAATACGGATATGACGACAGGTTGGCAACCGGTGCGGTCGCTGCTGCCGGTACCCTTGGCATCATGATCCCCCCCAGTACGATATTCATCATTTACGGGATATTGACCGAACAATCGATCGGCAGGCTGTTTTTATCCGGTATTGTACCCGGACTGATGCTGACCTTGGCGTTTGTGTCCACCGTGATCATACTCTGCATTAAAAATCCAGGTTTCGGTCCTCCGGGCCCCCGTACCACCTGGAAAGAAAAATTTCAGGCATTTTCCGGAATTGGTGAAGCCGCCATCCTGTTTGCATTGACCATCGGCGGGATGTTTCTGGGATGGTTCAGTGCCACCCAGGCCGGTGCGATTGGCGCAACCGGCGCCTTCATTATCGGTCTGGTCAGACGGAAAATGCCCTTTTCCGTGATGTATTCCTCAATCCGGGAGGGTTTGAGAACTGCGGTCATGATTCTGTTCATCATTGGCGGCGCCACGGTATTCGGGCATTTCATGGCCATATCCAACATTCCGTTTGCCCTGTCGGACTGGGTCGGATCCCTGGCAATTCCCCGGATACTGATCATGGGACTGATCATCTTTGTCTATTTTATCGGTGGTTTTTTTATGGACTCCATGGCCCTGATCGTGGTGACCATTCCCATTTTCTTTCCATTGATTCAACGACTCAATTTTGATCCGATCTGGTTTGGCGTCATCATCGTTCTGGTGGCGGAAATGGGTGTCCTGACACCGCCGGTTGGCGTCAATGTGTTTGTCATCAAGGGAATTGCCCCGCAGGTCCCACTGGAAACCATATTCAAGGGGATCTTTCCGTTTTTGGCGGCATTGGTTACGGTTACGGTTCTGGTCGTTCTGTTTCCGCAGTTGGCCACATTTTTGCCCGACTACATCTTTAACTAAATCATACACCATCGGCCTTTATCCATCGCCTTTCGCCCCTGATTCCAGGGGCGGGGATGGCATTTTCCGCAATTTAATTCAACTTTCGGGATATTGGGTGTCGGAAATCCCCTACCGATCATGCACCATCTTTATTTGGAAAATTATATCATCATCTTCCGGGCATCCCTGCAAAGCTTCAGCAGACTGACAATCACGACAATGAATTCGAGCCTTCCGAGAAACATGGCGATAGTTTCTGCCCAAA
>JBFXFK010000042.1:1382-33077 GCA_050179135.1 Desulfatirhabdiaceae bacterium
CCTTCCCCGATCACCATCAGAATCACCAGAAGAAATATCCCGAACGGATTCCAATTCCCATAACCGACAGTGGAAAAACCCGTGGTGGTGATGGCTGAGACAGTCTCAAACACCGCCACCCGAATTGATTTTCCGATCTGTGGATAAATTGCCTGACATGTGAAAAGGAATAACGCGACGACAGACACCGGGATGACAACTGCCTGCAGTTGGATTTCGCCATTTCGGAACACAAACCGGAACCCGCCTTTCCAAAGCAGCCATGCGGTAACAAAACTCAGATTTCCCAGTATCATCAGCACGACTGACACGGCCTCAATGACGGCCGAGTCCCAATATCCGATATTTTCCACACGTGTGGAAAAACCCCCAGTGGATACCGCCGCAAACGAATGATTGACCGCATCAAAAACAGACATGCCCGCCATCCAGTAAGCCAGTGATCCGACAATGGCATCGCTGATGTAAATGACCAAAACCAGACGCGCCGACTGTCTGCCTCACGGAACCTGGTGAAAAGCGGATAAACGGTTTCCTGATACGTGGCAGGTGGCAGAGGCTGTTTGCCGGAGTTGCGCAATTCGGTCAGCGTGGAAAACCGATGCCGATAGGCGGCGTATCGCCTTCGATGGATTGAACCAGTTCCGCTTCTCCCGGTATCGTGATGTTGTCCTTGGCTCGGGACATCCATTCAAAAAATACCGCTTCATTTTCCCGGAACTGGCTGATTCCTTTTTCTGTATCGCCCAGCAATATCAGCAGAATGGCGCTGTCCTGACGTTCCATTGCATCCGCCATGTTTTCGGCAGCCAGAATACTGCGATAGTTTTCACGCAGGATGTTCCCGGTCTCCTTGCCAAGAGAAACAAGATTGATGACCGCCCATACGACAACAAGCCCCATGAGGACAAAAGTGTCACCATATCCAATGAGAATTTTCTTTTTCAGGGTCATGAAAACATGCCTTTACCGTGAAAATACATCCAGTATTGAAATATGAGCAGTGAGATTCTGCCAGGCTGCCTGACCATTCGACGGCAGCCCTACCTGAATGCTGGTTGCGGCGCCTTCAGTCTTCAGCCTTCGGACTTCAGCCTTTTTCATCGATGGGGCTGAACCATCCGGGATAACGACCATATGTTCCGTCAATAACGACAACATACATTAGGCAATGAATGTGCCAATAATAAGAATTCTAAATTTCAACAGGTTATGAATTCAGGTGGGGTGGGTTGCCTTGAAGACTTAAATGAATGTCGGAATAGGCCTTGCAACATGCAAGGTGAGTTGGGATGAAAAACAGAATCAGATCCCGTAGATTTTCCGTCTGCGCCAAAGGGTCGCCTGATCAATGCCCAAAACATCGGCCGCTTCCTGGAGCGATGCGGTGGATGCCATGATTCACCTGATATGCAGCTCTTCTAGGGTGGATAAGGACACGCTGTCGCCAATGGCGGGGGAGCCGGCTGTGGGAAATATGGAATTGGGGAGATCACTGAGGCCGATCCACTGGCTGCTGCCCAGAATCACGGCCCGTTCAATGGTGTTGCGCAGTTCCCGGACATTCCCGGGCCAGGCATGATTGACCAGGGATTTTTCAGCTTCCGGGGTGAAACCCAAAACCGTCCGATGATTGGTTCGGCAAAAATGGGAAAGAAAATCCGTTGCAAGCGCCAGAATATCTTCCGGTCGCTCCCGAAGCGGGGGGAATTGTTACCGCAATGACGTTGAGACGGTAAAACAGGTCTTCCCGAAAGCGTCTTTCTCTAACCCGTTTTTCAAGATCCGCATTGGTTGCGGCAATAATGCGCACATCCGCCTTGCGGAGTATCGAATCCCCAATGCGCTCGTATTCCCTGTCCTGAATGAAGTTGAGGTTCATGGATTATTTTGCAGCTATTCCAGCGTAAACCACTGTACCTCGACCCGGCGGTTGAGATCACTGTCGGCTCCGGCCGGCTCTTCCCAGCCACGCCCCACGATCTCGATGCGACTGGCTTCAATCTTGGGATATTTTGTCAGCATCATGGTTCGAACGGCCTGTGCCCGCTGGCGTGACAGTTCCATTGCCTTGAGCGCCATGGATTGAACCAGTGTTTCTCCGCCTTCACGACGAAAATCCGAAATCCGCGCATTGTCCACATGACCCCGAAGCAGCACCACAGAGCCGGGACTGACCTGAAGAAATTTTTGAATGGTTTCCAGATATGTCTGGTTCTCCGGCGCCTTGTTATCCAATACCGCAGAATTGGGTTCAAAAAAGAACCGGATATCCTTTGAAAGAAGCGCCTGCCCCTCGATGGCTTCGCGGGTGCTGGTGCGTATGGGTACAATGGCGAGCTTTTGACCGGCAAAATGGCCGGCCCGATCCAGTGCATCCAGATGCGTCATATCCATAAACCGGTCAGAATCCGCAGGCTGCCTGATCAGGTCCCCGTACGCCAGGACCGATGACTGATAAATGCTGCTGAAACTCCCTGCGGCATCGATGGTTCCTTTAAAAAACGCCAGATTTTCCGGAAGGTTGGACAAATGAACCCGGGACAGTTCGGCCCGGGTTTCCGCTTCGGCCCATCCAAAGGCTTTGGCGACAACCGGGATATGGTCATTTGGTGCTTCGGATATCATGCGGTTGCCTTCCAGTACCCCGTGAACCAGTCCCCTGACCATGTCGGGGCTGGCTTCTGCAAATCCCCGGTTCACGCACAGGATATCGGAAACAATCAACAGATTCCGGTTGGAAACCAGAATTTTGGCTTTTCCGTTGGACGCATCGACAATCTCGTCGGTTTTGGGTGTCCACCCAACCGCGCCATTCAGCCGGGGCGCCTTGCGGGTCAATTCACTGGCATAGGCGTCACAGGCTGTAAAGGCATCTTCATAAAAAACCAGCCCCACCTCGTCCGGTGCGGGCTTGCTGTCCAGATCCCGCAGAACCCTGACCTTGAGACCGGCCTGCTGAACGAGATACCGCAAAAAGAATTCACTTTCATTGAACTGGGATGCCGCCAGGATCCGGCCACGAAGCTGGTTGATGGAGGCAATACCCGTATCCACCACCACCATATCCGCGCCACGGGAAAAACCGATCTGAACCGGAACCGTTACCTGAAATGACCGACCCAGAGCCGCCAGAACATCGGTCGTGGTGGCGGATGCCGCAAACTGACCATTGTTGAGCTTTGACCAGTTTTCGCCTTCACTGATCGACAGGCGGACCTGAAATCCAAATGTTTTGGCAAAAAAGGAATCCGGATTGGGTTCCAGCCCGCCATTGGCCGCTATCAGACCGGCATAACCGGCATATTCACTGATATCGACATCGATGATCCGGTTTTTGGGCACATACGGCGCCGGGGCATCCAGCATGGGAGTACCCTGAAGCGGTTCAATGGGTGAAGGCGACACAGCCGTCTGCGACGGATTTTCGGACGCGGGTTTTCCAGAATTCGTGCCCTGAGCCTCATCCGTTATCTGGGATGACCGGGTTTCCGGTGATGAAGACGGGGCCATAAACTGCTGCCATACCAGCCAGCTTCCAAATCCGATCAGACCCAGTGTCAAAATCAGGGTAATGGCTTTGCCCGCTGCCGAACCGGTTTGATTCCACTTCAGCCAATGATCTGTTCCCCTCATGTTCTTCCTCCCTTCATCCATCTTCCTGATATACTGCAGTCGGTCACAGTTTGCTTGTTCCCCACCCCGAACCTGTCGGGCAGTTACCCACCCACAGGTTAATCTTCAGTGTCCATTCGATTTCGGGCAGCCTGTTTCAGCATGCCCGACACCGGCATATTCCTGAAATCATCCGTATCTGTCATCCAGGCACGCTGATCCTGAAGCAAATCTCCTGCCGCATTCAGGGATGCGGTCAGGACATCGATGGACCCGGTAATGCTTTCGGCATCGGTGCTCAGCAGGGCCTGCTCGTGAATCAGGGACACCTGATGGCGGATCCGTTCGATTTCTGCATTGACCAGTTCCAGGCGCTTTTCGGCATCGGCATGGGTGGTCAGGCGTTCGCCAATGACGGTCAGTTGCTGCTCCAGGCTGCGCCGAAGGGCATCATCCAGGGTATCGTTTTCCAGACGCCATTTCAGGTGATCCTGCTGGGCCTTGAGTCCGGCATTTTCCTGAAGGCCGCCTTTGACCACGGTAGTCAATTGCCCACGCGCATCCAGCAGCCGAAGATGCAGGCCGCAGAGTTGGGTCAGCATGGTGATTTGCATCGTCATGGCGCCAACCTGTTGCAGATGTCCGATAATCCCGGCACTGCGGGTTTCGAGCTGTTTCTGCTGATTCTGATCAGCAGGCGTCAACCGGCTCAGCAGCCGGGTGTAGTCTGCCGCATCCGAATCCGCAGCCCTGCCTGCTTTATCCACCAGAGTCCGAAACCGGGGATGGCGGGACAGCCATGCCAGATAGGTGATTTCCAGACCCAGACCGATCAGCCAGAACCCGGGAGAAACAAAACCACCCAGGAGGGCAAATGCCGCCAGTCCAAACCAGTTGGGTGGTATCGGCATGCCCAGGGGGCGGGCATTGAATGCGGCAAGAATATATCGCATGGCAGATTTCAAATTTGGGTTGTAACGATTTGGGTATCCAGAATTCAGGATGTCTCCACAAGATGCCTCAAACTGATCGGAACAAACGCCAGATCACTGGCTTCCCGAATGGCAATGCGCATCTGATGGGTCATCACATCCATTGGCACCGGCGGCTGATATCCGTTCAGGCAGGACATCATGGCCTCTGCGGCTGACATTTTGGCGGTTTTGACCTGCCGGTACACCTTGATGGCCAATGCTTCGGCAGCACCGGGGGTCAGGAGAAGAGGCATGTCCGAACCCAGCCCCAGCAGATCGGATACCGACAGATTCAGGCCATACCGGCTGCACAGGGCCGAGATCAGGGCCGCACTTTCTTCAGCCGATGTGGTGGGCAACAGCGGCACCTTCATGTCCACCCGGCCGGGACGTTTCAGGTCCACCTCGATCAGGTCCGGACGGGATGATGCCAGTATCCAGATGATCCGCCCCCGGTTGCGGGTATCTGACATTTCCTGGGCAATCATGGCATAGAGTCGTCCGGAAAGGCCGCTGTCGCTTTGGCCCGACTGGCGTTGCCCCAATGCCTGATCCGCCTCGTCCACAAAGACCATGCACCGGCCCAGGGCATGAATCAGACGGAATATCTGCTCCAGATTGCCTTCGCTGGAACCGACCCAGCGATCCCGAAAATTCTTCAGTTTGACAACCGGCACACCAGCCTCCCCGGCCAGGCATTGAACCAGAAATGTCTTGCCCGTACCCACCGGACCGCAAATCAGATACCCCATTGGAAGGGCCATCAAATCCCCATTCTGCCACAGCAGCATGTCCTGGTTCAGCCACTGTTTCAATGGTTCCTGTCCATGATAATCCGCCAGTGTCTTGGTGGATTCGATGAATTCGACCAGTCCGGATGCCTCTTTTTCAACCAGTTGTTTTTTGACCGCCACCCAGTCCTGTCCGGTCAGCGGGCGTTTTTCGAATGCGCGCATTTTAACCAGACTCTCAACCGATGACAGGGTCACGCCGACCAATGCCCCGGCTGTCTGAACAAGCGACGCGTTTGGGTCTGAAAAAGCAGGCGGATAAGAGGACCGAAGCTGCTCCAGGGTTTGAAGCATTTCGGCGGAATTGGGCAGGGGTACCCGTGTGGAATAAACCCGCGGATTGGATGCCACCAGCGGATTCAAATCGCTCAAATTGGAGGCGATCAGAAAAGAGGCAAAGGGCAAGTCGCAAAAGGGATATTCATCGGCCCAGTCTTTCACCACGCGGGCCAGTGACTCGCTTTCCGGGATACCGCTTTGCTGGAGGGACAGAAACTGATCCGCCCCGCGCAGGATACAGGAAACGGACAGTGTGCTGCTTTGGTTCATCGCGCGCAAATTGTGAAGAAACCGCAGATAGTGGCTGACCAGATCCGCAGCGGCCAGCGGCTTTCGCGGCATGCTATCGACCCGGTTTTCGCTCAGCCAGTTCTCAAGTCGTTCCGCACCCCGTGTAAGCCTTAGACCACTGCCCAGATCATAATCAAAAATCACGGAAAATGCACTGAGCAGCTCTTCCTGAATAAACCGGTTCAGATTGACCCGGCGATTCCCGACCGGAAGTTGATCGTGAACATTTCCGTACAGGATAAACTGTCCATGTGCGCCGCTTTCATACGCCAGCACCACATCCTGCGCCCATGACGGGGCATGTGACGGCATCGGCATCCGGTTATCCTTCGGAAAGGGGTTTGCCCATGACGCGCGCGTCTGCCGGGGCGGTTGGGGCGACATCCAGGGTAATGCCCTCTTTGGCGGCAAAATCCGCCAATGCCTGATCGGCCAGTATTTCCATTTCCTGAGATTTGACATCAACCTCGCTCATATCAACGGCGTCTTTGGCCATCCGGGCGCGTCCGGCTGTTTTGGCGCGTTCTTCCTCAACCATTTCCTGAAGCCGGTTCAGGGTATCGCCGGCCCCGCCGATTTCGCTGATCATGCCCGATGCCATTTCATGCATTTCGGCCATGGCCGTGTTCATGCGGATGCTGTTGATGGCGCCTTTCAAGCGGTCGATTTTGGCCCTGGCGGTTGAAATGGCCACATCCCGGGATTTGATCAGATTCTGATAGGTAGCCTCCGCCTGTTCAAGCTGGCTGCGGTTTTCCGCCAGCTCCCGCTCCACGGTCTGAAGCCGTAATGCATACTGGCCGGCGGCGCTGCGGTTGTTGGCCCGGAGATAGGCCCCGGTTTTGGCCCGCAGGTCCCGTTCATCCGCTTCCAGTTTTCGGACCTGACCCATCAGCCGCTCACTCAGCCCGGCATGCATGACCAAGCCCTGGTTGAACTGGGCGATCTGCTTGCGCAGGTTTTCCTGTTCAAGCTCCAGCAGGGCTTCCGGGCTGCGCCGTTCCAGGTCCTTGATAAAGAGACTTAAAAATCCGCGAAACAGGTTGGATAGTCTTAGAAACATGGGATCAGCCTTTCTTTTGTGTAAAAAATGTGGTCAGATGTTTGCGGACAGTCTTCCGTCCGCCTGCAACTTGCGGCCTGTCGGAAATCGGCACATGTTGATCCGGAGCTAAAGAGATGGGAAAACACCGGTCAACCGGGATTCAGCCCGATTCACGATACCCTGCAGCCACCGGGTTCCAGCTTCTGAAACCGTTACCGGAAGCGACCGGATGATGTTCACATAATCATCGGCTTCTGTTTGAATTCTTTTCTGAATTTCATTTAAAAACGGTTCCCGCAACCCATCGTCCGTGTCATCCTCCTGAAGCGACCCGATGGCATCATTGATCCGTAACCCATTGTGATGCAACTCATTTTGCCGAATGGTCTGAGCCGAATCCAGGTTGTCCTGAAGCGGCATGGACCGGCAGTAGTCAATCAGGCGTTTGATCCGCTCATCGATATTGGTTTGAAGTGTCTGACATAATCCATCCAGCAGGGCCCGGGGAAACCGGTTGCCGACAAACAGATATCTCACCTGTCGATACCATTGCATCAACGCCAGAAGATTGGCGATATAAGATATGTTGTTGACCATGACCCGCCTGAGGGTCAGATGAATTCCCCGGGTAAATGGAATATTGAGGCTTTTTCTGGGTGTTTCCTGAATGAGCCGGTCGGACCGGAGTTCATCTTTTCGGATGATGGAACCGGCTGCGACCACATTCCCGAATTCCATGCGACAGGGCCCGACCATTCCCCCCTGCCCTCCCAGAAAAATGGGAGGCTGATTCAGCATGACCCCCCGGGGAACATCCCCGATAAGGGATGCCGTTGCCTTGTCCTGATTGGGCGTGTAGTTGAAATGGATGTAGGAACTGCCGACCTCGCTGTGGTTCTTTTGGCTGGTTCCCCCGGCCATCAGGCAATCGCAGAAATTGATCAGGCTGCCCAGTGTGACAAAGGGCATCAGAACCGTCTGCTTGAGTGCAACCGTATGGGCGGCACTGGAGAACTCTTCCATGATGGTTCCGTCACGCACATGGCCGCCCAGGCCGAATGAAACCCCTTCCAGAAACACGGCTCCCTTGAAAAAACCGCCGTTCAACCGCACATCCGGGCCGACAAACGCATTATCAACCGTTGTTGGCGACTCCAGGCCCAGCCTGGCGCCCGGTAAAATGAGCGTGTTTTTGCCAAAAATTTTGGTTCCGGCATGAAACACCACATTGTCTCCGGAAATCCGGTCGATCTCGACCTCTTGTCCGATTTCAACCGACTCCGGATTGGGTATCCGCACCCCTTTTTCAATCAGTGCGACGATTTGACCATTCAGATTTTGCATGATTGCGGTTCCGTCTTTTTTATTCCGTCTGTTTCAGTTTTGCCGAGCGGAGCGTATGGCGTTTATGGGCATCCAGAATGGTTTTTCTCAACCGGATGGATTTTGGCGTGACCTCGACCAGTTCATCATCCATCAAAAAATGAATGGCCCGTTCCAGGGTCATGGCCTTGACCGGCGACAGCAGAATATTGTCATCCCGGCCGGAGGCCCGCATGTTTGTCAGTTTTTTTTCTTTGCAGGGATTCACATTGATATCATTGTCCCGATTGTGCTCGCCAACAATCATCCCTTCATAGACCGGTGTGCCCGGAACAATAAAAAGCTGTCCCCGCGGCTCCAGGTTGAACAGGGCGTATGCCACGGACATCCCCTGCCGGTCTGATACGATGGAGCCGGTAAACCGGCTGGGAAAATCTCCCCGATAGGCCTCATAACCGCTGAAATAGGAATTCATGATGCCGGATCCCCGCGTATCTGTCAGAAATTCATCCCGGTACCCGATCAGGGATCTGGAGGGAATACTGAATTCAATGCGGACCCGGCCCCGGTTGTGGTTGACCAGATTCAGCATTTTTCCTTTCCGGACAGACAGCTTCTCCGTGACAATGCCCATGAAGGATTCGTCGCAATCCACCATCAGCCGTTCGACGGGCTCGAGTTTAACGCCATTTTCATACTTCAAAATGACCTGGGGACGCCCGGCACACAGCTCGAATCCTTCCCGGCGCATGGTTTCGATGAGAATGGCCATCTGGAATTCACCCCGGCCCTTGACCGTAAAACTCTCCTTGTCATCGGTTTCCTCGACCAGAATGCCCACATTCATCAGGGTTTCCTTGAACAGTCGCTCCCGGATTTTGCTGGATTGCACATATTTGCCTTCCTTGCCGCTGAAGGGGGAATCATTGATCCGGAACAGCATGGATACGGTGGGTTCATCCACGGTCAGGCGGGGAAGTCTGGCCGGAGACGTTTTGGTGCAGATCGTATCCCCGATTTTGACATTGTCGATGCCGGACAGCACGATAATATCACCCGGATCAGCGGTCTGAACCTCCTGAAAAGTCAGTCCCTGATAGGTTTGAAGTTTGGAAATTTTCAGCGGATTGTGCCGGTTCTGATCGTCGATACAGATCAGGCTGTCATTGAACCGGGCATGACCATGAATGATTTTGCCAATGGCAAGCCGCCCCAGATAATCCGAATAGCCGAGATCGGAAACCAGCATCTGAAACGGGGCATCGGGATCATGGGATGGGGGTGGAATTTCTTCGACAATCGTATCAAACAGCATGCTCAGACTGGTGCTCTCTTCCTTCATATTCTTCCAGGCAACACCGTCACGGCCAACCGCATACAGGAGGGGAAAATCCAGTTGCGCTTCCGTGGCGTCCAGATCGATGAACAGATCGTAAATTTCATCCAGAACCGCATCCACCCGGGCATCCTTGCGATCGACCTTGTTGATGACCACAATGACCTTGAGACCGGCTTCGAGGGTCTTTTTCAGGACGAATCGCGTCTGGGGCAGCGGGCCTTCGGATGCATCCACCAGCAGAAGCGCCCCATCTGTCATGGACAGGGCCCGCTCCACCTCGCCACCGAAATCCGCATGGCCCGGCGTATCCACAATATTGATTTTAACGCCCTTCCAGATCACCGAGCAGTTTTTTGCGGCAATGGTAATGCCCCGCTCCTTTTCCAGATCCATCCGGTCCATGATGCGATCCGAGACATCCTGATTGTCCCGAAAGAGTCCACACTGCCGGAACATGGCATCCACCAGGGTGGTTTTGCCATGATCGACATGAGCAATGATTGCAATATTTCTAATTTTTTCGTTAACAATTCGAGTTTTCATAAATTCCAGTACGGTTGTTTGTCATTTTTTTCAGGTCATCGTTCACAATCTGTTATTTCCGTTATTTTATCATCTCACCGGGATGAAGAACTTCTTTGGCAAGTGCATCAAAATTGAGGATATCCATATAATCCCATTCCCGATAAGCCAGGACATAAATGCCCCTTCGGGTGGCCAGGGGAATAAAATCTTCTTCAAACCGGATGGAGCCGAAAATGGGGACCAGCGGCATGGCGTCATATTCCGGAAAAAGTTTTCGGAATTTTTTGGCATTCTCCATAAAATCATCCAGATACGGCTCTTTGGGCCGGCTTTTTACCTCAATCAAAAATACCCGTGTCTCTCCGGCGGCGATCACATCGAACTCCCCTTTCAGATTCAGGGACGTGATTTTCTTTCTGACGTTTACCGACAGATGGAGCACATCTTCCCCAAAGAATTTTTGAATCACGGGACGGACAGCCGGAACAATAATATCCTCCACGATGGTCCCCATCTTTCGGGCCAGGTTTCCCCATTCCTGGTTCATCTCCCGGTGTGCCTGACGGGTTTCGTCCTTGAAGTCCTTCATCTCATCCTTGAAGTTCTTCATCTCATCTTTGAAGTCCTTCATCTCATCTTTGAAGTCCTTCATCTCATCTTTGAAGTCCTTCATCTCTTCCTTGAATTCCTTCATCTCGTCCTTGAAGGCAATCATCTCGCGGCTCAATCTCATCAGAGATGTCTGAGTCTGAACAATAAAATTACCCAGCAAGGTCTCAAGCGAATCCACACGGGTTTCTATTTCTGCAAAATCTTCCATGATATCATGCTCCTTCGGCTGTCCGTTACTCCACCAGCAGCGAATCGATCGGAACCAGTGGCAGGTCAAACGCTTCGGCAACACCGGGATAGGTCACATGACCTTCGATGACATTGGCGCCGGATTTGATTTCCGGATTTTCCCGCATGGCTTTTTTCCAGCCTTTGCCGGCGATTTCAAGGGCATACGGCAATGTGGCATTGGTCAGGGCCATGGTGGATGTTTTGGCCACTGC
Organism: Desulfatirhabdiaceae bacterium; assembly: GCA_050179135.1. Taxonomy (GTDB): domain Bacteria; phylum Desulfobacterota; class Desulfobacteria; order Desulfobacterales; family Desulfatirhabdiaceae; genus UBA4064. The sequence continues at coordinate 12,620 of JBFXFK010000042.1, forward strand.
ACCGGGCATATTGGCCACACAATAATGGATGACCCCATCGATGGTATAGGTCGGATGGTCATGTGTGGTGGGTTTGGATGTTTCAAAGCATCCCCCCTGGTCGATGGCCACATCCACCAGAACAGACCCTTTTTTCATGGTTGACAACATGTCCCGGGTAATCAGACGGGGCGCCTTGGCCCCGGGTATAAGAACCGCGCCAATGACCACATCGGCTTCCTGAACCAGTTTGCGAATGGCTGCGGGCGATGACATCAGCAGAAAACAGTTTGACGGCATGACATCGCTCAGATATCTCAGCCGGTCCAGATTGTTGTCCAGCAAATATACTTTTGCGCCCAGTCCGCAGGCCATTTTGGCAGCGTTGGTTCCCACAATACCGCCACCAATGACCATGACCGTGGCCGGTTCCACCCCCGGAACACCACCCAAAAGCACGCCCTGACCGCCCTGGGCCATTTCCAGATATTTTGCGCCTTCCTGGATCGCCATACGTCCGGCAACCTCGCTCATGGGGGTTAAAAGGGGCAGAGACCGGTCCGCTTTCTGAAGGGTTTCGTATGCAATGTTGATGGACTTGGTTTTGATAAGGGCACGGGTCAGCTCTTCCGAAGCTGCCAGATGAAGATAGGTAAAAACAATCTGGCCGGGTTTGATCAGATCATATTCAACCGGAAGCGGTTCCTTGACATGCATGACCATTTCGGCCCGGTCATAAATTTCTTTGGCGCCCGGGATGATTTCGGCCCCTGACCGGATATAGTCATCGTTTTCAAAGCCACTGCCAACACCGGCATCCTGTTCAACCAGAACGATGTGTTTTTTTTTTGCCAGTATTTCAACGCCTGCCGGCGTCATGGATACTCTGTTTTCAAGAGTTTTAATTTCTTTTAAAATACCAACGATCATGATGATCTCCTTGTTCAACTTGTTCTTCTTGAGTGTCAGGGAGAAACACGCAGTTTCTGCCCCCATTTGATTAAATCCTGCTGCGAAAGCTGGTTGAGTCGCCGGAGTTCGTCCACACTCAATCCATACATTTTGGCGATACTGAAAAGGGTTTCCTTGGGTTGAATCACATGATACCGTATGCCGGACTTGGTTTCAGTCGATGGTGTCTTTGGCGGCTCCGGAGTGTCTGCTTTTTTGACAGGAGGCGGTTCGGTTTTGGGCGCTTCGGAAACGGCAATTTTGTCTGGTCCGCCGGTTTTGCGAACGCCTTCCATTTCCCGGTTCATGGAATCCAGCTTCTGGGTCAGTGCGGATTCCAGACTATCCAGTCGTATTCCCATCTGACTCAGTTTTTCATCCTGCAACGCTACAAACGGCTGGTGGGACGGATTGGATTCAAGCTGGGATATCCGGGCGTCCAGTTTCTTGATGCGCTCATCCAATTGCGAGAGCATGGAAAGATCAACCGGCTCCGGTTTCAGCATGGGTATGAATACAAACAGCGCAATCAAAATAAATATGGCGGCGCCGATAAGCCCCAAAAAGATACCACTGTTTTTTGTAACCGAGGACATCATGGAATCCATACGGTTTTTCTTCCAGGGGGAATAGGTATCCTCTGAATAATAATCATCGTCAGGATCCTGATCCCGGGTTGACTCTCCCCTGTCACGGAACTGATCGCGTCTATCAATTTCTGTCATAATAATCCTCCCCCTAAAAAACTGTTCGAATCACCTTCCAAATCCAGTCGGTCCGTTTTCGGCATCGATCACCATTTCCGCTGTATCATCGGATATTCCCTGATTCCTGCGGTGTCACAAAATCAGGCAATCGGCTACCAGTTCCCAGAGATATTTGACCGTAAGACCGGCCATTTCATATTCCGCCTTGATGGCATTGAGTTGGCCATGGCAACTGTGGCACGGAACCACCACCATCTGTGCCCCGGTTTCCCGGATCTGTTCCATTTTTTTCCGGCCATAGAAAATGCGTTCGGCATTATACCCGGTTGTCAGTGTTCCACCACCGCCACCACAGCAGAACTGGCCCTGCCGGAGCGGATACATATCCACCCAGTTGTTCAGACACTGGTCCATGATCCATCTGGGTTCATCATAATACCCGTGACCAAACAGGCGTTCTGCCTTGCGGCCATAATTGCAGGGATCGTGATAGGTTGCCAGAACATCAAACCGGGATTTGTCGAGTTTGATGCGTCCGGTTTTGATATAGTCAATCATCAGGTCAAAAACCGTAAAGGTTCCAAACCCCTTCAGTGCTTCGGGATACCATTTTTCGAGACCAGACCTGGTCGCCAGATACGCGTGCCCTCACTCCGGCCACATCAGGTTTTTGATCTTCAGCCGCGCCATCTGTTCCACGATCCGGCCGGTCATGGTTTTCATGGCGTCATCATCGCCGGTAAAAAAACCCCAGTTGGTACCCTCCCAGTTTTCGGATGATATGGTCCAGTCTTCGCCGGCGGCATGAAAAATTTTCCACCAGTGTTTCAAATCTTCGGTATGGGTGTTGACCAGCTTGTTATGAATGGTTGTCAGCAGATTGGCGCCCTCCTTGTCAATCGGAACCGTAAAGCCTTCAAAACCCGGCTCTTCCGCCACTTCGGCCGCAACATCTTCCAAAATATAAACAAAATCGTCTTTCGGCAATCCCAGATTGTTGCCGGTTTTCAGGGCAGCCTCGATTCCTTTGTGAAGAATTCCGGGAACCCGGTCCCGGTCCCGAAGCCCCCGAATGCGCCGGACCAAATCCGGAATGTGAATCTCCATGGGACACACCTGTTCACATTTTCCGCACAGAGTGCATATCCAGGGCCACCGGGATTCGACAGCCTGGTCGATCTGCCCCAGAGATGCCAGACGGACCAGCTTTCGCGGGTCAAATCCATCGACACCCGCAACCGGGCACGAACCCGAGCAGATGGCACAGGTTATGCAGCAGTCCTGGGCAAAGGGCCAGGCACGAAACGCATCGTGATCGATGCGGTCAAGCTGTATTTTTTCGGCGGTAACATTTTCCGACAGGATTTCATTCATGGTTTCACCTGATTCAGTTGAATAATCTGTTGTTCAAACCGGGTAACGGTTTCTGCAAATTCTGCAGGCATGTTGGCTGCAATGGTGGTTAATTGCAGCCGATTCGGCTCGACGCCAATAACCGCAAGTCTTTCAATAAGATTTTCCACCCGCTGCCTGACATACCGGTTTCCATGTTCCGAGTGGCAGTTGCCCGTGTGGCAGGACATGACCAGAACACCGTCTGCCTGATGACGGAATGCGGACAGAAGATAATCGATGGAAATACTTCCGGCGCAGGGAACCTCTATGGTCAACAGATTGGATGGCAGACTGTGTCCGTCAGCCAGCGCCAGATTTTTGGATGGAATTGCGGATCTGCCGCAACAGAACGCCACCAGAAACGGGGATTGCATGGCCCCGGTACCGGATCGATGCCGCACAATCTGCTGGGCAATAACCGGATTGGCGTAATCTGAGATGGTAATGGCTTCACGGGGGCATTCCGCGGCGCAGATACCGCAGCGCTCACACAAATCGGAAATCACCTCGGGTCTGGTATCCAGCATGATGGCAACATACGGGCAGACCCGGTAACAGGTCAGACATCTGATACACTGGCCAACATGAATTTGGGCCTTTGCCCCGGGCGTGACGGTCCTGCCCGTCATCACCCCGTCAATGGCAGTGCAGACATTGGCAATGTCGGTATCTGACGAGCCTGCCAACGGAACGCCGCGTGATCCCCCGACAGCAAAAATCCCTTTCCGGTTGCTATAAACCGGCAGCCGGTGAACATTATCGGCCTGAATGTATCCGCCATCATCCAGCTCCAGGCGCATGACCCGGGCCAGATGTTTCAGACCGGGAGCGGCCAGAATCCGTTCATCCACCACGACCAGATCAGGCCGCAGGAAAAACCGGTCACCGGTAATTTCATCCACGAAATCAATCTCCACAGATTGACCGTTATCATAATCAATCCGGGGACGGGTTTCCGTAAACTTGACAAACACCACACCGGCATTTCGACAATCCTGGTACATGGCCTCGAGTCCGTCATCGGCCACTTTCAGGTTTCCGGTCAAAACATAGGTTTTAATACCCAGTTCAGACCGGAGTGTTTTTGCGGCAATCATGGTTTCACGGGCCATGATGGGGTGATTTTCGGCAGACAGATTCAACAGGAAAACAACCGTGGTGATACCCGCCCAGTTTTCCGGAACAACCGGAGAATCTCCAATCCGGTGCAGAATGACTGACAGGCCCGGGGTAAGAGGGGTCATTGCCAGACCATATGCCGCATGGTTGGCCTCTCTGACAACATCTTCTGCAATGACAATGCCGCCGGCTTCAAGGATTTTGGACCCGTCATCCGTTTTCAGATCAATATTAAACTGGTTGGCATATCCGGCAAGCCCGTTCAGATGGGCATGGGTCAGGCAGTTTATCGGAAAATGGTCAGACGCCATTTTACCGGCATACCCTGCGGAGACAGACGCATCATCCGGGGTGATCATATAAACCGGAAACCCTTTTTCCTGAAAGGCGACTGCCGTCTGATGCGCAGTCATGCCATTTCCAAATATCACAATATTGCGATTCACATGTATCTCCTCTTAAAATCAGGTATCCGTTGTCAGAATTCACGCCTTCAGCCAGTCCAGAACCTGCAATGCCGCACGACTTCCGCTGGCAATGCTTTCGGCAATTCCCATGGGCTTGAGGGCCGAGCCCGCAGCAAACACGCCCGGGGGTTTTCCCTGGTGCGGGTGATCGGGGAAAAAACCGGAATGGTTCAGCGAAATCCGGAACAGGTCTGATAATGATCGATGATCCTCCGACGGTGTGATGCCAATGGACAGAACGGCCATGTCAAACAGGTCTTCCTGATATTTGCGGGCGGCCGGATCAAAAAAACTGACTCGCAGCCGGTCATCCGCAGTTTTGACAATATCGCCCGGAATGGCCCGTACCTGTCTGATCCGGCTTTTGATGTCGGAATAGACCTGTTCAAAATTTTTTCCAAATGTCTGAACATCAATATAAAAAAATGTCACGTCCGTTTTGGGCTGGATATGCTGAATCCGGTGGGCCATTCTCAGTGCCGATGCACAGCAGACCCGGCTGCACCACAAATGGTTCAGTGTAATATCCCGGCTTCCCACGCACTGAATAAACGCGATATTTTCAGGAATCTTCCCATCCGGCTGCCGAAGCACCTGTCCGGTCTGCCGAAGTCTGTTCTCCAGATCCAGATTGGTCAGGACATTGGGAAACCGGCCATATCCATACGGTTTTTGTGACGGATCAAACGGCTTGAAACCGGACGCCAGAACAACCGCATCCAACTCGCGGACAACCTCCTGCCCATTCTGGCTGACATGGATTTGAAACCGGTCTGACCGGTCCACACGCGCGATGGTGCTTTGAAATCCGGTCTCGATCAATGGACTGGATTGAACCTGTTGAATCCGGTTTTCCACCATGCAGGCCCCACATCGGACACAGTCGGGCGACGCCTTGCAGGTAAATCCGGCTGCATGACCACCCAATTTTCCGGATTTTTCCAGGAGCCAGACCCGGACCCCAAATTGCGCCAGTTCCAGCGCCGCAGACAGGCCGGCGGCGCCGCCTCCGACAACCAGAACCGTTTTATCTGATTTTTCCAAAGCATATCCTCCCTGGGTTACACCCGTTAATCGTTTATTATGCCTGAAAGCGTTTTGCATTATATCCGGATTTATGATGTCAGGCTACAGTTAAGTTCATTGACAGATGACGGCAACATCATTTCCGGAAAATGTTCAAATGGTGTTGAGAAAATATTTCCAGGATATGATATCGTCAGCCGATGTTACGGTTTGAATCGTGGATTCCTGCAATGCTGATTTTCTTCTCGATAACTACGCTTGATTCAAGAATTTTTATTATAATCCCGCCATTGAATACACACAAGTCCATTTAATCGGCCGCAGCATGTCCTGAAGTGACCGATCCGATTTATCTGCGGTTGGAACATGCCCGGATCTGTGAAAAATACGGATCAGAACCAAATTGGGTACCTGTTTTTAATTGATCATTGATATCTCCTTGGATAGTATTCAGAAAAACAGTCATTTGTTCTCATCAATACCATCGTGGATGCGATTCATTTTACTGGAGACCGCTATGAAAACAGATCAGGATTACGACGACATACAGACCCTGTTTCCGGAAGAGGTCAAAACCTTCCTCAAGGAGCATCAGGAAGGGACTTACACCCTTCTGGATGTGCGTCAGCCCGGAGAATATGAACAATCTCACATGGCCGGCGCCAAACTGATACCGCTGCCCCAACTTCCGGATTTGCATACGGCACTGGATGTCTCCAAACCCATTATTGTGTATTGCATGGTTGGCGGACGCAGTCGCATGGCCGCGCAGCTTCTCATGGGGTTGGGTCACCGGAATGTGTTTCACATGCAGGGTGGTATTCAGGCTTGGGAAGAGCCGACTGCATCCGGACCCCGCGAGTTTCATCTGAAATTTGTCCGGGGTGATGAGTCTGCAGAAGAAATTATCCGGAAAGCCTGCCTTATGGAGGACGGCCTCAAAAAATTTCATGAAGCCGTCAAAGCCAAAACAGATGATCCGGATATGGCAACGCTTCTGACCAGTCTCATAAAAGCCGAGGAAAATCACAAAAGAACACTCATGGCGTTGGCGGATGCCATTATACCCGATACCGCACCGGATGAGATCAATCTGATGGAAGGCGGCATCGATATGGATGAGTTCCTGAAGCAGAATGAACCGTTTTTGAAAGATGTCCCGGGATACCTCGATCTGGCCATGATGATTGAAACCCAGGCACTCGATCTCTATCTTCGAATGGCCGAAGCATGCACCAATGCGCAGGCAAAAGAGATTCTGTTTCGCATCGGCAATGAAGAAAAGATCCACATGGAGATGTTAGGCCGATATCTGGACGGAATATATCCTTCAAAGACTGAAGACTGAAGACTGAAGGTACCGCATATGGCTTTCGGGCAGAGCAGCCGATTACGGTCGGACTGTCGGACAGTTGGACGGTCGGACGGTCTGACGGTCGGACGGTCGGACGGTTGGACTGTCGGACGGTTGGACGGTTGGACTGTCGGACGGTTGGACTGTCGGACGGTTGGATAGTCGGACAGTCGGACGGTCTGACAGTTGGATGGTCGGACGGTCTGACGGTCGGACGGTCGGACTGTCGCACTGTCGGACGTCATTTCAATACACACGACTCATATCGCAATACTGACGGAGTACCCAATTGATTTTTTTAACCTATCTTGGCATTGGTTCTGTGGCCGGCGTTCTGGCCGGCCTCCTGGGAATTGGCGGTGGGCTGGTCATTGTGCCCATGCTGATATTCTGTCTGACCCGGGAAAACATATCGGCTGAATATATCATGCACGTTGCGCTGGGCACATCGATGGCCAGCATCATATTTACATCGGCTTCCAGCTTCTGGGCCCATCACAAACGTGGCGCCGTCCACTGGGATGTGGTCAGGCGGCTTGTCGTCGGTATTTTTGTGGGTACATTTCTGGGGACCTGTGTCGCTGCCCGCCTGTCAACCGATTTTCTGAAAGGTTTTTTTATTCTGTTTCTGTATTATGTTGCCATTCAGATGCTGACCGACAAACAAACCAAACCATCCCGAAGTCTTCCGGGAACATGGGGCATGTTTGGCGTCGGCAATGTCATTGGTGCGGTTTCCAGTCTGGTGGGGATCGGCGGCGGCACCCTGTCGGTACCATTCATGATCTGGTGCAACATTCCGGTTCGTCACGCCATCGGAACATCTGCTGCCATTGGTTTTCCCATCGCCATTGCCGGCACAATCGGCTATACCTACAATGGGTTGAACATTTCCGGTTTGCCAGCCGGTTTTTTGGGATATATCAGCCTGCCGGCTCTGGCAGGGTTTGTTTCCGCCAGTATTTTTACTGCACCCATTGGCGTGCGTCTGGCGCACTGGCTGCCGGTTCCCCGTCTGAAACGCATTTTTGCCGGGTTGCTGGTAATTGTGGCCACCCGGATGCTGTATGGTCTATTGATTTAGGATCAATACCCGTGAATGAATATCATTCATCCTGTTTCGATTGATAGTTCACGACATTTTGATTTCTTTTTACCGTGAAAATGCAGTTCAAAATAAACATATACCATCAAGCTCCGTAGGAGCGTCCTGTTTGTAGAATGAAGCTTTAAAATTTCCATCAAGCCCCGTAGGGGCGACCTGTCTATTCCGGTTACAGGCCGCTCCGATGGAGCTTGCCGGGAATAGCAACGTCAACTTCTACAAACAGGTCGCCCCTATGGGGCTTTTAGGGAAGATATCATTTTCATTCCCGGGGGTGAAATATCCGGAATGATTCATGAGCGTTTCCGTGAAAATTCATCTTGATCGTGAATGAATTACATTATTCACGGGTGTTGGATTTGGGACGAAGCGGAATATCGGCACGGTTACAGAAGCATTATTTTCAGAAACATTCATCATTCATCTTTCATGATGTTGACAGGATTCCATGCTATCCAGAACCCGAATCAGTGATCAGGACATGAGCCAGGTGTTTCAACAGGCGCTAAAACAGAACGGGCTGATTGAAAATGCCGACACCGCGGTTATCTTTATTGATCTGGACTTTCTTTCAGAACGGATTCAGCACCTGAAATCGGTCTTTCCGCCGGGCGCCCTGCATACGGTTGCGGTCAAGGCCAATCCGCTGGCTGCCGTATTGAAAAAAATCAACCACTGGGGCGCAGGGCTGGAAGCCGCATCCTTGCCCGAGCTGTATCTGGCGGAAAAAGCCGGTGTCTCAGCCGACCGGATCGTTTTTGATTCCCCGGTAAAAACGATCGATGACATTGCCTATGCACTCAAACTGGGAGTCCATATCAATGCGGATTCCCTGGCCGAACTGGCCCGGATTTCAGAGCTCAAAGACAGCATGCCATCCCGGTCCACAATCGGCATCCGTATCAATCCCCAGGTCGGACTGGGAAACATCGCCATGACGAGTGTGGCCGGACGCCATGCCAAATTCGGGGTGCCGATTACCGGTTCCCGGGAAGACCTGATCCAGGCGTTTTTGAAACATGAGTGGCTCGATGGCGTTCATCTGCATATCGGGTCACAGGGCTGTTCCGCGGATCTGATGTTGAAAGGCGTGGAAACCGTTCTGGATTTTATCCGGGAAGTCAATTCCCGGCTGGCAAACGCTCCCGGCGGCAGGACCATCAAAATTCTGGATATCGGCGGCGGCTTGCCGGTCTCCTATCACCGGTGTCAGCATGCGCTGGAAATGGACGCCTATTCCAGCCTGCTCTTTACCCGGTTTCCCGAGTTGCGATCATTTGATCTGATCACGGAATTCGGCCGGTATGTTCATGCCAATTCCGCATGGGCTGCCAGCCGGGTGGAATATGTCAAAACGGATTCTCATGTCAAAACCGCCATGATTCATTTGGGCGCAGACATGTTTTTGCGAAAAAGCTACCGTCCGGATGAGTGGCACCATGAATTGACGGTCGTGGACCCGGCCGGTTCCATCAAAACCGGGCAGGATGAACTGCCCTATGTCATTGCCGGCCCCCTGTGTTTTGCCGGAGATGTTCTGGCAACCGGAGCGATTTTGCCCCCGATGATGCAGAATGACTATCTGCTGATTCACGACGTGGGCGCCTACACGTTCAGCATGTGGTCCCGCTACAACAGCCGGCAACTGCCCAAAATGATCGGCTATGCCGGTGGGGGCAAGCACTTTGAAATTTTGAAAACACGCGAGACCGTTGATCAGGTGCGGGATTTCTGGAGTTGATCCCATGCTGTCAAACAGGCTCTAAAAGGAGAATCGGAAAATGATCATATTTGATGGAACCTATCGGTGGAAAATTCCGCACAGCCATGTGCGTCGGTCATTTCGAAAAAACTGGGGGATGTCCGGTGACCTGAAAATCATCGATCTGACCCTGGCTCAGCCGGATGTCCGACACCTGAAACAATATGTGGTTGTAGCCAGTGAGACGACCCCGACGCCCATGAAAACCAGTGTGGCCGAAACACTGGGCAGACGGATTTTCCGGGATTTTGGCCTGACCCGACAGAATGTCCTGTGGATGGAATACCGGGGGCCCGATACTGATCTGAATGTGGCCGTATTTACACCGGTGCAGGAAGGCATGGAGACGCACTACCGGATTGTCTGGCGGCCCGCTCATGAAAATGAACGGAAGCTGGCTGAATCATTTTTGATTCGGCAGAATTGATCAAAGCATATTTGTCATCACCAACTGTTGAATGGGGCATTCAGGTCCGGTTATAAATGATATTTGAAAATGCCCCATTCGCCCTCCTGACTCAGCAGCTCTCCAGCTTCCAGTCCGAAACCATCCGCGTTTTCGGATCGAAGCCGATGCCCAACAGCAGCAGTTTCCGGTTCAGGCCCCGGTATGAATCCGCATAGCCTTTTTCATGAATCTGTCTGATTCCGGCTTCGGCGGTCTGCCGGCACTTGAATTCCATGACCCATATCGTTTCCGGAAACTTTACGGTCAGGTCGATGCGGCCCCGGCTGGTCAGAACCTCGCATTGGGTGTATGCCCCGGAAGCCGATACCATGAGATAGAACAGCGTGTGGAACCACGATTCGTTGGGTTCGCCTTTGAGCGTATAGGGGATTGATGCGAAAATAGCGTTGACGGTCTCGAAAAACGCATCCAGGTCTTCGGATTTCAGATATCCGGCCAAGTTCAGAAACCGGGATTGCTCCGGCCCGGGCAGATCTATCGTGAAAGAATGAAGAAGATGTTTCAGAAACGCGCATTTGACTTCCAGATTGGGATAACCCAGCCGCCATATTTCATCGGTGACATCCCGGATTGTCAGGTATCCGGTTTGAAACAAAAGCGCCTCAACACCCAGACGATCCAGGTCATACACGCTGAAAATGGATTCACCCACCTCCATATTTTCCATTTCCGGCAACGGATAATTCCGTTCCCGCATCAGGTTGATCAGAAATGTCGGGGTTCCGGTTTCAAACCAGTAATTGTCAAATGCCTGGTTGCTGAAGGCCCGCAGAACAGAAAACGGGTTATACACCATGACGGTGTTTCGTGAAAAGCGATAGCCGTTGTAGCGAAGCCTCAGCCGAGACAATACTTCCGGCACATCCGTGTCATGCGTCTGGGCCAGCTCTTCCAGGTGATGGGGAAAGCAGGTTTCCAGTTCCTCCTGAGTATACCCGAGCAGCCCGGCGTATTTGGGATTCATGGTGATGTCGATCAGATTGTTGAGATCGGAAAAGATGGAGACCCGGCTGAATTTGGAAACCCCGGTGATGAAGACAAACCGGGTGTGGCTGGCCACATCGGCGCCTTTCAGGGTGCCCAGAAAGGATTTCAGGATATCCCGGTTGGCTTTGGCAATCTCCAGGGCGGCGTCGCCCTTGCCCAGATGATCGATGATGGGTTTGTCATATTCATCGATTAGAATGACTACTGGCTGTCCGGTCTTTTTGTACAGGGACAGGATCAGTTCCTCAAACTTCTCTATTAGAAGAGAAGCATGTAGCGTTAAATCATAGTCAAGTCCGATCCGTTTCAGTCGGCAATCCAGACTTATCTTGAAATTCTCCGATGTATCATGACTGGTGCCGTTGAAATCCAGCATAACCACTGGAAATCTGTCCCATGACCACTCGCCGTGACTGTCGATCCATAAATCCCGGAACAATTCCCGTTTCCCGGCAAACAGGTTGCGCAGGGTGGACACCATGAGGGTCTTGCCAAAGCGTCGGGGCCGGGCCAGAAAATAATATCGGCCTTCTTCCATCATCCGGTGGATATATTGGGTCTTGTCCACATACAGAAATCCTTCTCTTTGGATGATCTCGAAGGATTGCAGGTCAATGGGCAGTTTGAGCAGGGGCATGGGCCAACCTCCGGGTCTGGATTCATTTTTCGCAGAGCGTTTTGGGCAGCGGGATGGTGATCAGGTACAGAAAGTTTTCTATCATACCCTGCTGTTTTTTCGCAATCCGAAAAGAAAACAGAGGAAAGGCAGAAACAAAGGCCCCGTGTCCTTCTTGAATTTTATTTGATCATTCCAGTTTCCACGGATAATATTCAGTCAGGGATTCAACAGCTTTCCGGATGAACGATTCGGATGCCGGTTATCAGCCGTGGAAATGGAATCCGAATAGATCTGACAACATTTTTCATTCAGAGACAGAATATGATTTTTTCAGAACACCGTGACATTCCAATGGATCAGGTTCTGGCCCTGTATCAGGCCAATGGCTGGTCTGCCGCCAACAGGCCGGATCAGTTGATGAATGCGCTGAAGCACTCTCATTCCCTGATTTCCGCATGGATTGAAGACCGTTTGATCGGACTGGGAAATGCCATATCCGACGGCTACCTGGTGGTCTATTATCCCCATCTCCTGATCCTTCCCGAATATCAGGGACAGGGCATCGGAGCCAATATTCTGGCCAGGCTGAAGGAAAAATACACCGGCTTTCATCAGCATATTCTGGTGGCCGATGGTCGCGCCATTGAATTTTACAACAAAAATGGATTCCAGAGAGCCGGCAATACCCAATCCATGTGGATTTATTCCGGCAAAGACCATTTATGACACTGGAAGGAAACCGATCATAACCCGGGTTATGGCGGCAAAACATCAGGTTAAAATCCGTTTCTGAGTTTCAAAATTTCTGATTCAAAGGAGGTAAACCAATATGCAAAGTCATCTGTCAGACGCATTACAGCTCAAACATCAGCCGGTTGCCATCATCTGGTCGGACCAGAAGCCGGACCATGCCATGCAGTTTTCGGAGGGGAAATGGGGATGCGTCATGTGGCTGGCCGCCAGCGCAGCCAGAGGGAAACCAGCGGTCTGTGACCGGAAAACCTTTGGCTGTTTTGGGGGTGGTGTGGGCATGGGATTTGGATTGCAGTACAAAAATTTTCCCGGAGGCGAGGCCTGCTTCTGCCATTTTCTGTCATCGGGAAACGATCAGTGGGAAACCGGGCGACAGGCTGCCGAACAGGTCAAGCCATATATGACCAAAGAATCCCATGACAATTTTGTTCATGGCGAGCGGTATTTCAAAAATCCGGAACTGGTCCAAAAATTCATCGCGTCCCTGCCCATGACCGATATTCCATCCGAATATGTGGTGTTCAAACCCCTTCCGGATGCCGATTCGTCAAATGACAATATTCAGACAATTGTCTTTTTTGCCAACCCGGACCAGTTGTCCGCCCTGGTGATACTGGCCAATTATGGCCGCGGAGACAATCTGAATGTCATCATCCCCTATGCCGCCGGTTGTCAGACAATCGGCATCTATCCCTATCAGGAGGCCAAATCGGCAAAACCCAGGGGTGTCGTGGGATTGACCGACATTTCGGCCCGGGTTTATATTCAAAAACAGCTTGGCGCCGACCTGTTTACCTTTGCCATGCCGTTTGCCCTGTTTACCGAAATGGAGGCCAATGTGGAAGGCTCGTTTCTGCAGCGGCATACCTGGCATGCCCTGGTGAAATAGCGCCGGATCACAATTTTTTTACCAACTGATTGGCAGCGGTCAACAGGGGATCCCAGACCGGCCCGAACGGCGGGGCATAGGCCAGATCCATTTGCGTGAAATCCGCCACGGTCATGTGCGTGTGAAGCGCCACTGCCGGGGCATTGATGCGATGGCTGACTCCTTCCCGTCCCACCATCTGCACACCCAGAAGCCGGCCGCTTGACCGGTCCCCCAGCATGTGTACCAGGATGTCGGATGATCCGGGGTGCGCATGGGCCCTGGACCGGCTTTTAATGACAACCTCAACCGGTGAAAAACCGGCATCACCAGCCTCCTGAAAACTGAGGCCGGTTCGGGCGACTTCCAGATCAAATACCTTGAATACCGCGGTGCCCACAATACCCGGCAATTCAACCGGCTTGCCACAGATATTGTCGGCTGCCGCCCATCCGGCCCGATTGGCCCGCAGGGCAAGGGGTATCCAGGTTTTTTTGCCTGTCATCACATGAAACGCATCGGCGCAGTCGCCGGCGGCATAAATAGCCGGGTCCGACGTTTGCATATGCCTGTCGGTTGAAATGGACTGGCTGATTCCTGTTTCCAGACCCGCATCAGCAGCCATCCGGCTGTTGGGCAGAACCCCTGTGGCAACCAGAACCATGTCGGCCTCCAGATCGATCTGGTCGCAATGAACCATCAGACCGTCTGCCGCCGGTTCAATGCGATGAACCGCGACACCGGGATAAAGTGACACGCCTTTGGATTCCAGCTCCTTCAAAATCACAGAAGACAGTTGATCGTTCATCCACGGCAGCAAAGCAGGCCGTGGTTTGATCATGCTGACCTGAATATTCCGGCTGTGCAGGGCTTCGGCCATTTCCATTGCAATATAGCCCATGCCGATAATCACGGCTTTTGAAACCGCTTTTTTCTGAATGAAGGACTTGATCCGCCTGCCGTCCTCCAGATGTTTCAACACCATCACCCCGGGCAGGCCCACCCCGGGAATATCGGGTACAACCGGACTGGCGCCGGTTGCGATCAAAAGCGAATCATAAGAAACGGCAAATGGCGTGCCGGATTCGGTCACACCGGTGACGGTCCTGTTGTTGCGATCAATCTGCTGTGCGGTGTGGCCCATCATCATGTCAATGCCCTGTTTTTGAAAGGCATCGGCCTGACGCACAATCAGATCGTCCATTGGCCGGGTCGGGTCGGCGATATTATAGGGCATGCCACAGGCGCTGAAGGACACATCCCGCGTTTTTTCAATGACTGTAATCCGCATTTCCGGCACGGTTCGCCTGGCCCGGCTGGCAGCGCTCATTCCCGCGGCATCTCCGCCAATCACCACAAAATTCATGAGTCTCTCCTTTTCAGTTTGATCCGGCACGGTATTCCCTTTAAATCGGGTGTTCCAAACGCCTTTCCCGGTTGCCGGGTTTCGGTCAGCATGTTGTAGTTGGATCGGCGCCAGGATGCATCATTTTCCGGTTTTTCTTCCGGAAACCACCATCCATAGGCAGCCAGAACCGTATCCATCCGGATGGTGCCGGTGATGCGGGCTGTCTGGACCATATTTCCGGCGGCGGTTTCAATCTGGACCATATCGCCGTCATGAATATCCGCTGCACCGGCTGTATCCGGATGAATCAGGCACACCGGAACCGGTTCTTCTTCACGAAGGCCATCGATCCAGCGGTAAGATGAATGTAGATAACAGGGACTTTTGGCGCTGGTCAACAGCAGGGGATACTCCGGATCAATGGCTTTGGGAACAAATTCCGGAAGCACGGAAACGCCCCACTTTTCCGCCACATTCAGACTGAGGGCCACTTTTCCGGATTTGGTCTTGAAACCCGATGCCTCATATTTTTTAAAGGATTCAGGGCCTTTCAGAAAACCTTTCTGACAGAATTCCTCAAACGTGATTCCGGCCGGTGACAAAACCGCCTCCAGCATGGCCCTTTCATCGTCAAACCAGTATTCCGGATTGCTGAGCCGTTTTCCCAGGCTGTTGATGATTCGAATGTCCGGCCAGCAGTCTTTCGGGGGTTCCACGATTTTTTTCCGGGCCAGAATGATGCCATGTCCCAGCCCGTAATGCCCGATATCGTCAAATTCAAACTGGGTTGCCGCCGGAAGCACAATATCTGCAAAATAGGCGGTTGGCGTCATGACCACATCCGATACGGCAAAAAACTCGAGTCTGTTCAGGGCCTCCCGGGTCCGCAGACTGTCCGCATATCCCATCAGCGGATTGCAGCACTGCATATACGCCGCACGGACCGGATAGGGCTCGTTTTCCAGCACGGCCTTTCGAAAATAGGCTGCCGGTACGGTCATCAACCTCGGAACCGTTCCAAAATGGGCATGAATCATTTCCGAAATTTTATTGGGAACCAGATCCGCCCGCACAAATGGCGCAAGCCCCAGAATCGGCGGGTCCAGGGCATGGATATTGCCGCCCGGCACATCCAGGTTGCCGCAGATGGCCATCAGACAGATCAGTGCCCGGGTCGTGTCCCAGGTGCCGGCATGCTGTTCAATGGCGTTGCCCCAGGCAATGGCCGCGGGCCTGGCTTGGGCATAACATCGGGCGCTTTCCTGAATCAGCCGGGCATCGATGCCACAGATTTCCGATACCATTTCCGGCGTAAAGGATTTGCATCGGGCAGCCAGCGCATCGAATCCACTGGTCCATTTTTCCACAAATTCATGATCATAAAGATTTTCGTGGATAATGACATGCAAAAATCCCAGGGCCAGTGCCGCATCGGTTCCCGGCCGGATTGGCAACCAGTATCCGGCTTTTTGGGCCAAATGCGTTTGCCGGGGATCCACCACAATCAGTTGGCAGCCGTTTTTGATCTGATTCATCAGCAGGCTGGAAATTTCACCTTCCTCGTTGGTATTTGGCGGATTGCCGCCCCAGACCAGGATAAGCCGTGAGTCATGATGAAAATCCGTCACGGGATAAAATCCGCAGGTGTGAAGACCGCTGACCTCCCGGGGCGCATGGCACACATCCTGAACCGCAACCACATTGGGAGAACCAAAGGTATGGGCCAGGCGGATCAGGGCAAAATGCTCAAGCCCCTTGGGCATGCCCTGGCAGAATGCAACGGATTTGGCGCCATGATCATCCCGAATCCGGGACAGGTTGAGGCAGATCGTATTCAGGGCATCCTCCCATGAAATGGCCTCCCATTTTCCGTCACCCCGTTTCCCGACCCGTCTCATGGGGGTCTTCAGGCGGTCGGGAGCATCCAGTTTCTGGTGGGCATGGCGGCCCTTGGTACAGATATAACCCTGGTTCAAAAAGCCATCCGGATCACCTTTTATCTGCACAATACGTCCATTCCGAACGCCGACAGATATTGCACATCCGCCATGATCCATCCGGGAACAGTGGGTTTTGAACCATTTTATGGTTTCAGTCATTTATTTCTCCTGAAGGTCAAACTGCCAACGTCACAGGAACACAACATCCGGATCAAATGATATCGACGGTTTCTGTATCATGCCTGACCGAATCATTCAAGCCGGTGTTGGTCCGGACCGGACAATATTTTTCTTGCCGATTCTGGTTGTTAATGTCTATTATCGGTCCGATATCAGGGGTCAGGATGCGGGATGCAGGGGGATGGTCGATAATCGTATCTTTTCGCATGTTTCGTGGTCAAAATATTTTCTCAGTAAAACGCTCAATCGGTCTGATCACCCCCATAAATAAAAATAAAAATAAACAGCGAACAGCAGAATATCGAACAAGGAACCGCAGAAGGATGAAACCGGCTTGCAGCGGTCCGGCCAAGCAGTCAGGTAGGCCAAACTACCGGCCAACCTGACCTACCGGCCACCAGCAATTTCAGCGGGACGCGAGTAGGTCAGGGTGCCGCGGCTTTTTGCGCCTCCCTGACACCATGCTTCTTTTTTTCTATTTTTACAATAAACGATCATGAATCATTCCGGGTAGTCACACCTTACCGCTATCAACGAAAAACCTAAAACCTAAAACTTTTTTCATATTCGGAGTATTCTTTTGGGAATTGCAGCAGATATCATAATTATTCTGGTTGCCGGACTCATCGGCGGACTGATCGCCCAAAAACTGAAACAACCCCTTATTATCGGGTATATTCTGGTCGGAATCGCAGTTGGACCCTATACAGGCGGTGTATCGGTCACCAATATTCATGACATTGAACTGCTGTCGGAAATTGGTGTGGCGCTTCTCCTGTTTGCACTTGGCCTGGAGTTCTCGTTCAAGGACCTGAAACCGGTCTGGAATATCGCATTGATCGGGGCCCCCATTCAGATGACCCTGACCCTGTGCTATGGCATTGGCATTGGGCTGTGGTTTGAAATGGATATCAATTCCGCCATCTGGCTGGGCGCCCTCATATCCCTTTCCAGCACGATGGTGACGCTGAAAACCCTGATGAATCAGGGATGGATGGGAACCCTGTCCAGCCGGGTGATGATCGGCATGCTGATTGTGCAGGATCTGGCCATTGTTCCCATGATGATCATTCTGCCGCAATTGAGCAACCCGGCGGCAGGCCTTTCCCTGCTGGGTATCGCAGCCCTCAAATCCGCCCTGTTTCTGACCGCAATGATTGTGATCGGAACCCGGCTGCTTCCCATCATCCTGTCCCATATCGCCGCATGGAATTCCCGCGAACTGTTCCTGCTGTCTGTTGCCGCCATCGGCCTGGGGATCGGGTATGCCACCTATCTGTTCGGGCTGTCATTTTCCCTGGGTGCGTTTATTGCCGGAATGGTTCTGAGCGAATCCGACTATGGCCATCAGGCCTTGAGCGATATCATCCCGCTGCGTGATCTGTTTGCACTGCTTTTTTTTACATCGGTCGGCATGTTGCTGGACCCCAAATTTTTTATTGAAAACTGGATCCGGATTCTGTCGTTGACTGGTCTGGTCTGCGTAGGGAAAGGGCTGATTTTTGCCTTTCTGACGCATGGTTTCGGGTATCGCAATGTCATTCCCCTGGCTGTTGGCCTGGGTCTGTTTCAGGTAGGTGAATTTACGTTTGTTCTCGCCAAAGTCGGTCTGGAAACCAAATCCATTGACACCAATCTGTATTCCCTGGTTCTGGCAACCACCCTGCTCAGCATGCTGCTGACCCCCCTGATTTCCGGACTGACTTCTCCGCTTTATGCGTTGAAAAAACGCTTCTACAAACATGAACCGCTTCTGACCATCAATCTTCCCGAAAATGAACTCTCCAATCACGTGGTCATTATCGGCGGCGGCCGGGTCGGTCAGCATGTCGCACACGTTCTGACCAATCTGGATGTGCCCATTGTCATTGTCGAACAGAATCAGCAGCGCATCGAGCAATGCAAGCAGCAGAATTTTCCCGTGGTGTATGGGGATGCGGCCCAGGCCATCGTACTGGAAGCGGCATTCATCGCACATGCCGGTTTGCTGCTGATCACGGTTCCGTCAGAAATGACTGCCCGATCCATTGTCGAAACCGTCAGGCCCCTGAACCCGGACATCCACAGCGTTGTTCGGGCAGAAAGCGCGGAACACATCCAGTCTTTTTATGACATCGGTGTATATATGGTGGTGCAGCCCGAACTGGAAGCGGGCCTGGAGATTGCCAGGCAGGCACTGATTCACCTTCATATTCCGATCAATGTCATTCAGACCTATACCGATACGGTCAGACAAAAACTGTATGCATCACCTTCCCGGGACAATTCCGATTATCAGGTCATCCAGCAGTTAAAAAATGCCAGGGACATGCTGGAAATGACCTGGGTTCATCTGCCGGAAAAAAATGCCATCAATGGCAAATCAATCCGGGAACTGGATATCCGTCAAAAAACAGGCGCTTCCATTGTCGGTGTGATGCATGGAGGAGCGTTTATTCCAAACCCCGGGCCGGATTACCGCTTTGAGGGCCTGGATATGGTGGCCGTCATCGGCACTGCAGATAACCGGGAAGCATTCAACGATCTGGTGATGTCGGTTTAAGGCACAACATGAACATTTCCTATTCCGTTATCATTCCGGCATACAATGAACAGGCGTACCTGCCTGCCACACTGCATGCCCTGCAACACGCCATGAGCCGATCCGACATGGCCGGAGAGATTATTGTTGTCAACAACAATTCTCATGACAAAACAGCCGATGTTGCAGCGGAAATGGGCGCAACCGTCGTGTTTGAACCAATCAATCAGATTTCCAGGGCCAGAAATACCGGCGCACGCGCCACAAAAGGGCGCTATCTGATTTTTCTGGATGCGGATACCCTGATTTGTCCGGAGCTGCTCAACACCGCACTCGGGAATCTTTCCAGCGGATCATGCTGTGGTGGCGGCGGCCAGGTGATGTTTCAGGGTGATCTGACGGGTTTTGCCAGATATGGGGCAAAATTCTGGAACTGGATTTCCAGTCGCTTCCGGCTGGCTGCGGGGTGTTTTATTTATTGTCTGAAAGAGGGGTTTGATGCGGTCGGCGGATTCAGCCAGCGCGTGTATGCCAGTGAAGAGATCTGGTTTTCGAGACAATTGCAGGCATGGGGCAAAGAACAGGGCATGGATTTCAGAATTATCACCGATCCGCCGCTGCTGACATCGGACAGAAAGCTGCAATGGTTTTCTCCGTTTCAACTGATTGCTTTCGGCATTGTGTTTTTCATCTTTCCGTTTGCCGTCCGGTTTCGCCCGCTATGCGCGTTCTGGTATGCCCGCTCTGCGCCCCGGCGCGGAACCGATAATTGATACTATTTTACCTGAATCCGTGGCATTATTTTTGTTAAATATTGCATAACATCTTGATTTAATGTGACTATTATGTTATGTGATGGCCTAAATTCTATCACTTGGGAGGTGCAGGTTTATGCCAACACAATTTAC
>JBFXFK010000043.1:0-32607 GCA_050179135.1 Desulfatirhabdiaceae bacterium
CATTGGAATTTTTTTGCGTTGGTGTTAATCGAGTAACAATAATATGCAAAGAGCAGAAAATTGTTGATATAGCTTTCAAGATAAAGATTTTGGGTGCGTTATCGGTCGGGGATGGCCTAAAATAATGGCCTATCCCGTCCCTGCCGCCTTCCCAAAATCATTATCTTAAAAGCTATAGATATCGTGATCAATCCCAAAATGATGGAGGAACAATGACAATAATTGAAAAATTTCTGGGACATCGGGTCACCATTCCCGACAATCTTCACTACGTTCCCAAACAGGGACTATGGGCAAGTCTGACGGACAAAACCATTACGTTTGGTTTCACCGAACCGGCGCTGATACTTTCCGGCGGCGTCAATGATCTGAATTTTCTGATGGAAGACGGGGATGCGGTTGATGCGGGGCAGACGGTATTTTTTGCCATAACCGGCAAGATTGTCTATATTGAAACACCGGTTCCGGGCATCATTCGCTTCAATCCTGCCGTCAAGACCGATTCCACCCTAATCAATCAGGATCCATATGGCAGGGGCTGGCTGTTTGCCGTAACCGGCATGGAATCCGCCGATCAGGCGTACCAGGGACTTTCTGACTGCGCGGCGTATCTGGAAAAGCTTCAGGAGAGTGAAGGTTTCAAAAATCCGGACGGGATAAAAGGCGGTGTCAGCGGCGTATGCAAGGCCGTTTATTCCGGAATCCGGATGCAGAAGATCAATCAATCCGGAGGAACGTGATGGGCACTGTCCATGTGGAGATTGTGGCCAAGCAAAAAGGGTGTATTCTGTGTGATCTGGCCATCGGTATTCTGGAAGAAATTGCACCGGAGTTTGAGCCGGGACTGCTTCGCTGGTCGGTGGTGGATGTGGGAGACAGAACCGGCCTGATACGCATGGATGAACTTTCCCGCTGCTGCGGAAAAAGACCTGCGATTCCGTCCATCGTGATCAACGGAAAAATCGCCTTTGATCATATTCCGGATATGGATGCCCTGACCCTTGCGGTTCGAAATATCATTGTTGGAGACACCGAAGCCGCGCATTAAAATCTCTTGATCTGCCAAACCATTCACGAATTCAAAAAGAAAGAGAGCCGAAAACAGTTTTTTCGGCCCTCCTGTTCATCCTGTCATGATATCCGGGATATATCGCTTTTCAGATAATGATCCGGAAGCAGAACATCCGGAATATGGATTTTAAAATCATTGGTTATCGTGGATGGGGTACATGAGAAAGACGGATTGTCTAAAACGCCATGATCGATATTCGTGGCCATGTCGAGATACCCCGATCCGGTATCGTTTTTGCCAATGCACAGGAGATAAATATCGGTATCCGAAAATCCACTGTTATTTTCAATGGTCAACACCAGTGGATAATCAACGGCGCCGGCCCGGTGTGGCGGCGCTCCCAGAAACACGGCGACGCACAAGGTCAAGATCAAAAACCAGTTTTGTTTGCGGTTGACTCCGAAAAATAATGACTGGCCTGCGAAATTCAGTCGGGATTGATTCATCGTGTTTTCTCCTTGTTTGTGAGGACTTCTTGAAACGACGGTGGGAAAACAGGCCAGAACAATCAAGATTTGACGTTTGCGAAATTCGATACATATCCCAAAAATTATGAATTTCACATGATATCTCAATAAATTGGGTGTTCAGCCCTTATCGTACCCGGTAGTTCGGGGCAACGAAATGAATATATCCACTGGATTGTGCTTTGTCTACAAGACGCCTGACAGGGGAGATGACCTGTCTGCAGTCTATATCCCGTTTCAGGCGCGCAGCAGATCGTAGATGGTCCGGTGAAAATGATTGACCTGCGAACTGGTCCGATCCCGGGGCCGGGGAATATCGATATCGAGAATCTGGAGTATTTTGGAGGGGCGGGGGGAGAGTACCGCTATCCGGTCACTGAGATAAACGGCCTCATCAACATTGTGGGTCACAAACAATACGGTATCTTGCCTTTTCTGCCAGATGTTCAGCAGAAATTCCTGAAGAAGATTGCGCGTTTGGCTGTCCAGAGCGCCGAACGGTTCGTCCATCAGAACAATTTCCGGGTTGGTAATGAGGGTCCGGGCGATTGCCACCCGCTGTTTCATGCCACCGGAAAGCTCGTGGGGATAATGGTTTTCAAAACCCAGCAAACCAAAGGCCGAAATAAACTGCATGGCTTCGGCGCGTCGCCGGGACTTGGAAACGCCCTGAAGTTCCAGCCCCATCTCGATATTTTCCATGGCGGTTCGCCAGGGAAACAGGGCGAATTCCTGAAATATCATTCCGATCCGGGGGTCCCGCTTTAAAATGGGTTTGCCTTCCAGAATAACATCGCCGCTGGTTGCGCTGTCCAGGCCCGCGATGATTTTTAGCAGCGTGGATTTGCCGCATCCGCTGGGACCGACAATGGAGAAAAACTCGCCCCGGTTCACATTGAAGTCGATACCGTCAAACACGGTCAGATGTTCCGGTCCGGAATTGATGCGAAAATCCTTGGTAATGCCGGATAACATCAGGCTCAGGGACATGTCTGCTTCTCCTGTTTCAGGCCGTTCGCCAGGTGATAAACCGTTTTCGAATCAGGTAAAACACCCGGTCAATGCCGGACCCGATCAGACCGATAATCAGCATTCCGGCAACAATGGCATCCGGCCGCTGAAGATCCCTGGCCGTCATGATCAACTGACCCAGCCCGTATCCCTGTTTGACACCGGTGAATTCGGCTGCCACCAGGGTCATCCATCCAATCCCCATGCCGACCCGAAGTCCGGTAAAGATGGCGGGTACCGCACCTGGCACCAGCACTTTGATGAGTATTTGCCGGTTGGTGGCATTCAGGGTTCGGGCCGCATCGATCAGAACGGGATCGATGGCATGCACGCCGCTGATGGTGGTCAGGAGAATCGGGAAAAAAGAACCCAGAAAAATGATGAATGCGGCCGATCCGGAGCCGATTCCAAACCACAGGATGGCGATGGGAATCCAGGCCAGGGGCGGAATCGGGCGGATCAGTTCAACGATCGGCTCCACAATATGGCGCAGTGAGGCATGCCATCCAGCGAGTATCCCCAATGGCACGGCCAGCAAAACGGCTGCGGCATATCCATAAAAAACCCGTTGAAGGCTGTAAAACACATGCAGATGGAGGCGCTGGCCCGGCGGCATTCCAGATGTTATCAGATCGCCCATGCTGAACAGGACGCTGAGCGGTGATGGGAGCTTGTATGCGGGGATCAGGTCAAGGGAAGAAAGCCCCTGCCAGACCATGACAATCAATAATGGCGCTGCAATCCGCTTGAATGCCATTGCCGGGTTATTTCCCCTTTACCCAGGCTGTATCCAGAAATGACCGGATGAATGCGGTTTCATCGGCGATTCGAACGTATTTCAGCCGGTTTAAAAACTGAACATATTCGGCTTCAGCCAAAACATTCAGATCGACGGTATAGGTTACATGATCAGTGGCTTCTTTCACGGTTGCCTCATCCATTCCGGTGTATTTCATGCCGATTTGCACCGCTTCTTTTGGCTGATCATGAATAAAGTCCGTTGCCGCAATATGGGCCTGAACAACCGCCCGAACCGTTTCGGGATATTTGGCCATAAAATCCGCGGATGCCGCCAGGATACAGCAGGGATGACCCGGCCACATATCCTGTGAGGATGCCAGGCGTTTGCCGATATCCATGGTGACGGCCTTGGAGGGATAGGGCTCCCATGCTACAAAAGCCTGTATCTGGTTTGACCGCAGGGCACTGATCATCTCCGGTGGTTTGAGCACGATGATATTCAGGTTGCTGAAAGCGACTTTCTTGTCATCCAGTGCCCGACGCAACAAAAAATCCTGAACCGTGCCATGTCCCGGAACCGCCACGGTTTTTTTGGACAGATCCGCCACGGTTTTCATGTCAGTCGCATCCCGGCCCACCACAATGGCAGATCCTTCTGTGTTGACCTGGGCCACCGCAACTACCATTGCGGTTTTGTTGGCAACCGCAATGGTGGCCGGTGCTTCCCCCACATAGGCCATATCCAGCTCACCGGCGGCAAAGGCGGTCATGATTTCCGGGCCGGCCCGAAACACACCGGCAATTTCAACCTGAACGCCATTTTGGGTGTAATAGCCTTTTTCAATGGCGGTCCAGCAGGCCAGGTGGTGGATATCGTTTTGCAGATAGGCCATGCGGACAGGCGCCGTCTCCGGAGATGCACCCCAAATATTTCCTGCAGACAAAAAAAACAGCATCAGGCAGAGCGTTATCTGATAAAACCGGCCTGTGAGCTTTATAAGGCGCCAGCCGCAAATGAGCATTTTGGTGATTTGGGTTTTCATGGCATGCCCTTTCAGAAGTAGATGGTTGTCTTCACGGAAAACATGGACGGAATGGACGTTATGGACTTGGTGGACTGGTCCTCTGATCGCTGATTGTCAGTTGAATGCATTTTCAAGAATTCATCCTTCATCCTTCAGTCTTGAGCCTTGCTGATAACGGATACCGGTAATCGATTCCTGCTGAAAATCAAACAGCTTCAGTGTCTCCCGGCCTTGGCGAACGGTCACGACCGAATCGTCTGTGACATGCCCGATAATTTTGGATGTGATATTTCTTTCGGCAAACAGGTCCATGACAGATTGGGATTTGTCCGGTTTGACAGACAGGATAAATCCGAAGCTCTGAAAACAGTGAAGCCAGTCAATCAGGGGAATATTATCCGGCCGGGGAATGGCTTCCAGATCGATGAATCCCCCTTTGCCGGAATTTTCCAGCATAATGGCAACCGTACCCAGAATTCCGGCATTGCTGATGTCTTTGGCGGCACAGGCCAGTTCCTGCTCCGCAATAAGAGGGAGAGCCTCCAGGCGGTTCAGCAATTCTTCGGACGTTTTGCCGGAATTGGCATCCCAACTGACAACGGAACGACATCCGCGTTGGCCATCCAGATCCACGGCCAGAATCAGATCATCCCCGGCTGCTGCCAGATGACACCGCAGCAGTTTTTTGGCCGACCCCAGAATGGCCACACTCAGGGAGGGATCTGACGGCAGGGCATCCGGGTGCAGGTGTCCCCCCAGCATGGGCACCTTCAGTTTTTGGCACCCTTTTTCAATACCCGCAACAATCAGGGCCCGCTGGTTTTCATCGCCGCTGGCCAGAACATTGACCAGTCCAATCGGTCTTCCGCCCATGGAATAAATATCATTCACGGTCACCATGACCGACGCCTTGCCGGCGGCATAGGGTTCATTCAGCAGGAGTCCGGCCATCATGCCATCCGCCGCAAAGAGCAGATATTCCCCTTTCCAGGGTATGACGGCGGCATCATCACCAAAATTGGGAAGCTGAACGCCATACTGCTGGGTGCTTTTGAGTATTTCAACAACGGCCCGGATGGGATTTTTGCGCAACAGACCCGAATAGGTCCGGACAGATTCTACAATGTCGGTCAAATTTGTTTTCATCATATCAGTCACCCGGGACCAGGCTCAGGTTGGCCTTCATGGGCAGGTGGGGAAATCCGTAATGCATGAACACCGGCCCGATGGGCTCCCATCCCAGTTTTTTGAAAAACCGTACATTTTTTTCCTGAATATCTGCGGTAAAAAAGGTGCAGCCGTTGTTTTTAACCCGTTTCATGGCTTCCTTCACCAGAAGTGATCCGGTCCGTCCGGTTCGATAGTCTTTTTTTACCGCCAGCCGACCGCCAATCCAGTGTCCCGGCTCCTGTTTGCCCTGAAAAACCCGGACTGTTCCAATAATTTTGCCCTCAGTTTCCGCAACAATGGAAATGCCTTCCATATCATTTTCATCCCGGTCCGAGTCTCGGAATATCTGCTGCTCTTCGACAAAAACCTCTTTTCTGATGACAAATGCCTGATTTTTTTCATGGGTATTTCGGGCGCTGTGACAGATGATCCGGGGCGCCTTCTTTTCATGGGCGCCCAGGGCGGAACAGGCCCCGCAACGGACACAACCGGCAATGGTTTTATCGGTTGAAATGCCTTTTCGGGAAAGGATATTGGCCACGGTATCATAAATCCGTTTCATGATTTCCGGGTCAGGCGGAATCATCGTTTCAAGGGCGGAACCTGGCAGGGGGCGAAAGGGGACGACAAATGGATACACCCCGATATCGGCCAGATAATCACAGCCCCATACCATCGATTCCGGCCTTTCTCCGAGGCCTGCGATCAGAAAACTGCTGACGCGGTTGGGCCCGAAGCATTCAACCGCTCTTTTCCAGGCGCGTTTATAATGATTCAATCCGATTTCCGCCTTGGCCGGTGCAATACGGGCAAGGATATTGATATCAAAACTTTCCACATGAATTCCAACCGCATCCACACCGGCATCTTTGAGCAAATCGATACCTTCAAGGGATACGGGTGGCGCAAACTGGACCTGAACCGGTATGTCCACCACCGCCTTGATGGCGCGAACACACTCGGCAAGATACGGTATCTCGCTGCCGGGCGGATCGCCTGTGCCGGATGTCAGCACCATGTGGGACACGCCATCCAGTTTTTGGGCGATCGCGGCAACATCGGCAAGCTGTTCCGGTGTTTTTTTGGCAAGGGTCGTTTTATTTTTCAGGGATGTTTCCGTGGCGCAGAAGCCACATTGTTTTGAACGCTTCCAGTGAACACAGTGTTGAAAAACCGTTGTGGCAAGACAATCCCTGCCGTGAAGCAGGGCAATGTTTCGCAGGCCGATGCCATCACGGGACGTTCTGGAATAAAACGCCGGGTCCGGTACAATATCGACCGGCGTAACGGGTTTCCCATCCTTTAATAACAGCCATGCCGCATCGGTTGCCGCAAGGCTGTAAGGGGACCGGGATACATACGGGGCGGATATGGGGGCATTGACCGGAATGCCGCCAATTATAAACGATTTTCCTTCAGCGGGCCCGGCCCCGCCTTTTCTGCCATGAATGTCTGCCGGTACCCTGATCCCCAGGCTTTGTATTTCTGTGATGATATCCCGCATTCCGGTTTTCCCGTCAATCCATTCAGAATAATTCATGCGAAAGGCTTGTATCAGAGATGATCTGGTATAACAAGTGAAAGCGATTTGTCGTGAAAATGGATTCATTGCCACGACATGACATGAAACAGCAAATCGTGAACCATGACAGGAAAGAACTTCCCCGTTACGATTCACGATTTACAAAAGACTGTTTTGGTGATTTGGAAAATGATTATTTGTGTTTGTCCGGCATGGAAGAAATCGTTCCATCCCATGTGTCAACCTTGCAGGATTCCATTTCGGTTTCCGGGAACCAGGTCTGGGTCACGCATTTGGATTCGGTAAAGAATGTAAATCCATCCCGTCCCATGACATGAAGATCACCAAAAAAAGAATCCTTGTGCCCGGTAAATCCGAAAATGCCCAGCGGAACCGGAATGCCCACATTGACCCCCACCATTCCGGCATCCGTACGCGCGGCAAATTCACGGGCGTAGTGACCGTTCTGCGTATAAATAACCGAGCCATTGGCAAACCGGCTGTTGTTCATGATGGTCAGGCCTTCTTCAAAGTTTTCGACGCGTTTGACACACAGGACCGGACCGAACACCTCTTCCTTGCCGATGCTCATGTCTTCGGTCACGTGATCAAAGATGGTGGGAGCCAGATAAAAGCCCTTTTCATAGCCGGGCACAACCGCATTGCGTCCATCAACAATGAGTTCAGCACCTTCCCGAATGCCTTTTTCAATCCAGTCCGTAATGAATTTCAAATGTCCCGCATTCATGATGGGACCCATTCCTGTATTGGGGTCATATGCAGGACCCAGTTTCATTTCGGCAACAAATCTTTTCAGATACGCAATCAGCTCATCCGCGACACAGTTTTCCACAACAATGACGGGACAGGCCATGCATCGGGCGCCGGCGCATCCACAGTAGGCATTGATGATGCCTCTTGCCGTTCTTTCAAGCTTGGCGTCCCGCAGGACAAGCGCATGATTTTTGGCCTCGGTCAATGCCTGAACCCGTTTGCCGTGTGCGGCAGCCGTAGCATAAATGTGCTTCCCAACATTTGTTGATCCAACGAAAGAGACTCCCTTGATATCCGGATGTTTTAAAAAAATCTCGGCTTCGTTTCTTCCGGCGGTGACCACATTCAGAACACCTTTGGGCAGTCCGGCTTCCCGCCAGAGTTCGGTCAGACGCAGGGAAGACTGGGGAACAAAACTGGCGGCTTTCAAAACCATGCAGTTGCCAGTGGCGACACAGATGGGGGTCATCCAGCCATGGGGAATCATGGCCGGGAAATTCCAGGGAGCAATCCCGGCAAAAACACCCATCGGGTGATGATACAGAACCGTATCATATCCCTTGCTGGCCTGCATCAGGGATTCGCCCTTCATCAAATGTGGCGCACCGCAAGCGAATTCAACCACTTCGTTGACCTTGAGCACATCTCCCATGGATTCGGTCCAGTTTTTGCCTTCTTCCTGGCACAGCAGATAGGTCAGTTCCTCCAGATGCTGATCCACAAGGGCCTTGAACCGGTACAGGACCTGAACCCGTTTGCTGACCGGTGTTGCCGACCATTCCGGATAGGCCTGTTTCCCGCTTTCAATGGCGGCATCAACTTCATCCTGGGTACACTGGGGAGCACGGGCGATAATATCCCCGGTTGAAGGGTTGTAGCAATCCATGTACTTATCGGATTTGGAAACGCGAAATTCCCCATCCACAAAATATTTCAGTTTTTTTACCGGTTTTTCAGCCGATGCATCTTCAATATCAAAATAGCGGTTTTCATTTTGTTCCATTACGATCGGTTCCTCCTTGAGAATGTTAATAGCATATTCATATTTCGATAAACGCAATTTTTGCCAGTTTCAAATTCGGCGTTATTCACAGGCCAAATGCAATTTTTTTAATCAGATTCGCCGCAATGCGATACGTTCGATCCGATCCGGAAGGGAGAAGGGCTCCGGCCCGCCTGGGGTCGATTTCCATAATATCCATTCCGGCCAGTTGCGTTTTTTGGGACAAAAGCGTTTTCAACGGGTCGATCAGTTTGTATATCTGGGCCTCACCCAGGCCTTTCCAGTTTCGGAAGCGGACTCCCTCGAGGGCATTCATTGCCCCGATATCCATGTCGATCGAAACATATATATACGGTGTCGATACCTGTTTCAGAAGGGTTTTGAGCTTTTGGGGCATCAACAGACATTCCTGTTTGGTGACCAGTTTGGCCCCGGCGCGTTTCAGGTCGGCATAGACATTGACGAAACGGGAAATACGGGGATCCTTGATCCGGAATGATTTTTTTTCAGGAAAATCACTCACACCCAGCAGGAAGAGATTTTTGGGATGAACGATCTTTTCTGCCACCATATGGTGAATAAACGAACTGGCGTTGTATGAGTCGGTCCGGTTATATAAAAATGGGTCTTTGGGATCATGAACAGAATGCGGATTGTTAGCCACATCATATTGAATGGCATCGGAAAGCGTCGACATGGGAACCGCATCGGTATGACTGTCGATAACAATCAGTGATACATTGTCCCTGCCATAAAACTCTGCTACGGCCTGATAGGCGCCACCTGTCAGGGAATGATCGATTCCAATCAGACAGGGAATATCCGGAAGTATCTGTGTTGAGACAAAACGGGCCACATCCGAGGCAATCCGTTTACAGCCATTTTCATCAATGAATGCAACCATATTTTCGGTGGTGATATTTGATCGCTCTTCATCGCAAGGCTTGGAGCCGAGCCATGGGGGAATTTCAACCGTGCCGGCAGTCTGCCAAAGATCCAGTTGAACTTCCTGACGGATAAACGACAACACCTCATTCAAGGGATCGTCACAGATCCCGGTCGTCCATGCACCATTACGTTTTTCGTCGATGGCGTCAAATTTTTCATCGGAATCCAATGGACAGCCAAGGAAAACGATTTGCTTTTTCAGCATTTCTGTCATGACACGTGGATAATGGTCCTTCTATTATTCATATATGTTTGCATTGTTGCAAACATATTAACCACAATAAAAAAGCCATGTCAATATAATGTTTAAAACATCTGATGTTTAAACGGATAAACAAAACCAACCAATGGTCAAGCTATTCTTCATTATTCGTTCAGAAAGAAATCGGAAATCCGGAAAAGATGCAGATTCCCCAGGGTGAGGGGGAATCTGCATCAGGATGGCAAAAACTGCGGGAACAGAATGTTATTCACATCTGTTGCTGAGACTACTTGCGATTCTTATAATAGTCATCCCTGGCTTTTTTCAGTTGCAGTATATTCTCAAGGGATGATCCAGGAGCAATACCACAACCCGGGGTCAGAAAATCCGTACCGTTTTCCAGGCTGGCAATGCTTTCTGCATAACATTGCTCCGGTGTGCCCATGAACAGGGTTGTTGCGGTGGCCACATTTCCAAAAACACGCACATTTTTGGCGCGGGCCACTTCCGACGCTTTTTTCATGTCGGCTTTTTCCTCGATACTGATGCCGGCAACACCGGTTTCACACATCATGGGGATAATGAGATCGGTGTTGGCGCAGATATGCAGTACGATCGGACCTTTGACCTTGGCGCAGATATCGGTGATCATGGGCTGTACAAACTGTTTCCAGGTTCTGGGACTCATCAGTGCCGGTCCGGAGGATGGTTCGGCCAGAACATAATAATCGGCGCCCTGATCAAAGGACCAGTTGACGACATCGATCACCGCAGCAGTGGTGACATCGATAACCTGTTGTACCTTCTCTTTTTCCTTGAAAGTCCATTTCATGAACTGCTCGGTTCCGACCAGGTTGCAGGCGCATGTCCAGGCCCCTTCACTTTCGCCAAAAATGGCCACTTCATCCCCGAAATGTTTTTTCAGAATTTCAAACTGCTTTTTATAGGCTGGAAACCGTCCTTTTTCAAAAAAATTATCCGGGATATGGAGTCCATCCAGACTTTCGGCCAGAGGATGCTCCTTGATGAAATGCTGCAAATCGATTTTGGGTGTCCCCAGGGGGCAGCCCATCACTTCACTGACCGCAGTGATGTCCCATCCCATGGCCTTGACCCATTCAAATCCGGCATGCTCATAACCGGATATGGCCAGCTTGGCCATGGCTTCTGCATCGTAATCCGCCAGCGGACGCTCTGCGCCACACAGCTTCATCAGGTCAACCATACCATATGTTGTCGTGCATCCGACCATGGCTGGATCACCGCTGTCTTTTCCCGCGAGTCGTCGCATGAATTTTTCTTTTAACTTCATTTCATTCTCCTTTTATTGAACAGGTTATTGATAGTGGCCGAATAAACGTGGTCTGAAAATTATCGTTTATCCAACTGTTGTTTGACCTTGAGTATCCGCCTGCGAAACAGTGGTTGATAGATGAACCAGAACAATGCCAGCCAGAGAAACAATATGGGCGTCAGGTATTCACTATCGCCGAACAAATGCCGAAGACCCATTAGTCCACCCAAAACCACCGCCATACCAACAATTGTGTAAGGCAGACCGGCTTTGACAAACACCATGAACCGCTTTTTTCCATCGCTGACAGCCATCTTATTCCTTTCATATCGATTCTGCAGGCGGATAGAGAATCGGGTTAATTTTCTTTTTTTGTCTCGGGCATATATTCAAGAGTGAAGTACAATATGGCTCCGACAATCAAGCCCACGGTCGGGCCGGACCAGAAGGCACTGCCCCAAAGTTTCACGTAATTGGCGGTTACCAGAACAGCTCCCATAATACCCGCGATGCCCCTCTGAACGTTGGTGGTGCACATGGCGAACGCCAGATAAATACACAACCAGCCCTGAATCAGAAGTGTCAATGCAAACCCGATATCCTTGGCAGGCAGAATGATCTGAACGATGGGGTGGAACATCATGGCCATGCTCATGCCCCAAAAAATGGAGGTGGCGCCGCCCCAGTAAGATGGTTCCTGCTCAGGTGTGGAACTTTTATACCGGTTGACAACCAGAGCCTGTCCACCTGTCCATTGTGGGCCTGCCAGCGGCAAATAAGGCAGAAAAAAACCCAGTATCCCATTTCGAATCGCGCAAATGATGTGGTTTCTGGAGACATCCACTACAATTTTTTCATCCTGACGGGCTTTGTCGGCATCCTCAACCAGGGCTTCCAGAACCAGAATGTCACCAAAAGCCAAAACATAAGCAACAATGGCCAAGGAAATTCCCGCCGCCCACATGCTGGCGGATGGCATACCAACAGCCAATACGCTGAAACTGCCAACCATGTCTCCAAACGGCATGGAAATGAAAAGCTTGTCAAAAACTCCGGATGGCATCTTGATTTCACCCGTAATCAGACCAATGATATAACCCATGACAAATCCTGGAGCCAGACCGAAACTGGCAATCCAGGCAAACCAGCCATATTTCTTTCGAAATTCGATGGCCCGGTTTGAAAACAGGATAAAAAAGTTAAAAAAAGCCGATACCAGAAAAGATACAGGCATTTTGCTCATGAAGGGCTGATTTGGATCAAATATCCGCATGAGCGAAGCGAACCCGGCTCCCAGAAGAATACCCGCCCGCATACAGATTGGGAATCGCTTGATCACGGTATTGGTAATACCGGTAATGCCCAGTACCAGAAAAATGAGCCCAACCAAAAGCTGAAAGGCAATCATGGCCTGGATTCGCTCGGGGCCGGCGGCATACCCTTCAAGATAACCGATATAGAGCGGGATTCCAGCGGTGATCCAGCCAGCAACAGATGGATCACCAAAAGATGTATGC
This sequence comes from Desulfatirhabdiaceae bacterium, assembly GCA_050179135.1. GTDB lineage: Bacteria > Desulfobacterota > Desulfobacteria > Desulfobacterales > Desulfatirhabdiaceae > UBA4064. The sequence goes on from JBFXFK010000043.1 coordinate 12,747, forward strand.
AGCAAATATAGAAAATTGTTGATGACGACCATCAATACAGCGATTTCGATGGGAATTCCCATGACCTTGGTCATGGCTGCCGTGATTCCCAGGGGGACGCAGCACAATATTGCACCCTGAATAAAATCCTGGTACTCAATCCGGTAATGAACAAACGGAAGCCGCAGCTTCAGATTGCCGGCCGCATAGGGTTGTTCCGCACCGTACGCTCTCTCAATTGCCATACGCCAGTCTCCTTTTTACGAAATATGAATGTATATGATCTGTTCCCTGCCCAATTGAATCCAACCCGCCTGTTTCACGATGTTTGCTGCTTCACCAATTGCCGCAACCCGGTCTGTCATGCATGCCAGACTGGAACGACTATTCACGTTATGCTCACCCCTTTCTGTTTAAGTAAATGGATTTGACTCAAATTTAATTACAACAACTTGATATTAAATCAAATTCAAATTTTTATGAAGTATGCCTTACTCCCCTGATTCAGTATTTTAAAATTGGGTGTACGTTTTAATTAACTGGAGTATCGATTCATTTATGAATTTGATTCAGAATAACGCGAAAAAAATGCTTCACGAGACAAGTCCTCCCTGTTTTAAACGGGAGGACTTGCAGAGGTAACTGATGTGATCAAAACAGGTGCTTCAATAACAATATTATAACGCCATATCAATAAACTCGACCAGATCATACAGCTTCATCGGGCTTTTGACCCGTTTGGCGCCTTCATTCAGGTTGTAATGACAGAATGGACAAATGGAAACCATATGCTCCGCTCCGGTGCTCATGCCTTCCTCGACCCTGAGTCCGGCATTTTTGGCAGCCCAGTCACCGTAACCCGTCATAACACCACCACCACCGCCACAGCAATAGGAATTGCTTCGGATTCGTTCCATTTCCCTGAAATCAATGCCGGGAATGGCCTTGAGCATTTCCCGGGGAATGTCGTACAGGCAATGTTCTTCATTCTTTCCCAGAAAGGAGCCGATCCACTGCTGGGAGCCGTCCTTGTCAATCTTGAATTCGATCAGATGTCTTCCGGTATGGCATGGATCGTGATACGTGACTTTGTAGGGGACTTCTTTGGTGAATTTCAACTTCCCTTCCTTGAACAGACTGTACAGGAAATCAGTTGTATGAATCACCTGAATATCTCCAAGAAGTGCCTCGTATTCATCTGAAAGGCTGTAGTCCTTTTTGATTGCTCTGAAGCACCCGGCACAGGATGTGATAATGGTTTTCACCCCATGATTGTCATGCAGATCCTTGAATGTCTTCATATTGGTTTCAGCCACGCGGGTGAATTCGGTCACATCACCAAGCCGCATCGCTGTCGATCCACAACAGATTTCATTTTCGCCCAGAATACCGAAATCCAGTCCCAGCTTCTGAAATATGGAAGCGGTTGCAACCGGAAGATTTCTGACCGGAAGGTTGAATGCGCCCGTACATCCAACATAGTACAAAATGGGCGCATTCTCTTTCATGATGTCCTTGATGGGCCTGCCGGCTTTTTTGAAAGGTCGGGTCCAGTCTGTTCTGACGCGCCTGGGTCCCTGATACGGGTTGTTGAAGCTTCTCATGGACTGGGCAATGACCTTCTGTGTCGGCATGGGGCCAACCCCATCTGCAACCGCTTTTCGCCGCATCGATTCAATGATTTCAGGAATAAACGGCTTATGATCCAACTCGCACTGGTTCTGGCACCCTCCGCAAATCGTACATTTATAGATCGCATCGACAAAATCTTCATTCCATTCCAACTCGCCGTCCAGAATGCCTCTGGCAAACGCGATTTTTCCTTTGGAGGCCATGTTGCCGTCGAAACCATATTCAACACCGGCCGGGCAGATTTCTCCAAACGAGGGTGGCGGACCAAATTCATATGCTGTCTTGCAGTTGCCACACGCCGTACATTTCCAAATTATGTCTTCCAGTTCTTCAAGCGTAGGAATATCCCACTTCATAACGACCTCCGCATATATCGCTGATTATTACAATTTATAATTATATGATTATATTGTTAAAAATTAATTTTAAAAAATATTGGATTCATCCATAAACCGGGACCGATATCACAACCTGCTTTTTGAAATTTGCCACAAAAAAAAGAATTATAGCGCCAGCTTTCCGGTATTCATGATATCGTTTGGATCCAACATGTTCTTGACCTTTTTCAACAGCTCGACATATCCGGGATGGGCCCGCCGGTTGATTTCGATACCAAAATCAACAGGGGGTTTATAGGGAATGCCGCCATTATCCAGGTCAACCTTCAGACATTCGACAATCGCCTGTCTGGCATTTTCCACAGCAGCGGGATCTTTTTTGGGAAAGGGAATCATGGCGCGAAGCATGCCATAATGCACGCCCCGATAGTTGGTGACACGAACCGATGGGGACAGATTGCGGGCGATGAGGATTTTCTTCCATTCGTTGTAAACCGGTTCCCACTTGTTGAGGGGTGTAAATGTTCCGGGCCAGGAAATGCCGGCGCCGGCCTGTTTGGTATAGTTTTTGGTCGAACCCACAATCTGGCTGGGGAGCTGGGTTCTGGCCTTTAACGCCTCTGCGGGATACTGGGTCTCCTTGAGAGAACTGCCTTTTTTGATTTCCTGATCAAAAGCCATTCTCCATATTTCTTCTCTTGCCTCTCTTTCCTTTTCGGTCCAGGAAAAGGTTGTTGCAAAAGAAATCCATTCGGGCGCGCCATCCGGTTTTGGTTTATAGGGATATGGAATGGGAACCTGGGAAAGCCACCAGGAAACACCGGTCAGATCATCACAGATTTCATAATTTCCCAGGGTACGAAGATACGATGCCATGTCCCCGATATTTTCTGCTGATGTGGTAAATACTTTCAGAATGGGGGGAATGGGATGAACCCGAACTCCGATTTTGGTGATCACGCCGGTTGTTCCCAGCCATCCGGTAAACAATCCGTCAACCCGGGGCAGTGGCAGGCAACTGTGCCAGGCATCTTCCTGAATGGCGCAGGAGCCGACCCGAACCAGTTCACCCGTGGGCAGGACAACTTCCATGCTGGTGATTTCTTCACTGTTCAAGCCATACCGTCCGCTCAACCCGCCGATACCATGACAGATGGCATTGGACGAAACCGACGCCGATGGCGGACCGACCGGCCAGCTCCAGCGAAGTCCGTGTTTATAAAGGGCGCTGGCAAATTTGGCATGGGAAACACCCGGTTCGATAATGGCATAATGGGAGTCTGCATCGATTCGAATGATATTGTTCATTCGTTTGAGGTCCATCAGAATCCCGCCTTTTTCAGGAATGCACAAACCCCCGATATTGGTGCCAGCCGTAAACGGGATAACCGGAATTTTTTCCTGGTTGGCAAACTTCATGATCTGCTGGACCTGTTCAACCGTCGTCGGCATCACAACATAATCCGGACTCTTGCGTTTTACAAAAGACAGATCATAGGAATATGCATATCGAATGTGTTTCATATCCGTTGCATTTTTTTCCCCGACAATTTCACACAGTTTTTTGGTGATTCTTGGGTCCACATTTGGATCCTTGGGCATTTCGGTCATGTAATTCCTCCTGGTAGTGATTGACGGTAAAAATTAAGGTATAGCTTTCAAGATAAAGATTTCGGGTGCGTTATCGGTCGGGGATGGCCGAGAAAAGGCCTATCCCCACCCTGCCGCCTTTCCAAAATCATTATCTTAAAAGCTATTGATAAATGACGGGAAACCGAAATGCAGGAAATCGGCATTCCGGATTTATTTCTACTTCATATCCGGCTTGAGAACACCTGTTTCGGTTAAAACCATTCCGCCGCTTCTGCACGCCAGCATTCCGGCTTCCACCTCAAGAATATGCTGCAGCATGACTTGGCTGGCTTTTTCGGCATCGCGTTCTTTCAATGCCGAGACAATCCGTTTATGTCCTTCACAGACCATCATCAAAAAGGCATGGTCCATATGCAGCATCCGTTTGACATTGATCAGGGCGGTCTGTACGCTTTCAACAATCAGACTGATCACACTGTTGCGGGTGATATCGACCAGTTTTTTATGAAACGCGCAATCCAGATCACTCATGAAATTTTCGCCGTCCAGTTCTTTCTCCATTTCTGAAATATTGTTTTCCAGAAATACAATATCATCTTCCTGTATCAGGGAGGCGCAAAGTTTGACAACCTGAGGTTCGATAAACAGACGAATCTCGGTATATTCGTGAATGCTTGGGTTTTGAAAGAAAAAATAATTGACCAGTCCATCCTTGATCGTTTTCAGATCCACCTGCTTGACAAAGGCGCCACCGGACATGCCCTGCTTGATTTCCAGCAGGCCATAGGCCTCCAGTACCCGGTAAGCTTCCCTGAGCGATGCCTTGCTGACGCCAAAATTTTTGGCCAGATCTTTTTCAGATGGCAGCCTGTCACCGATTTTCAGCTCTCCCTTCAGTATTGCCTTGCGGATTTGATCGACAATGTTTTCCGATATCCGGTTCGGTTTGACCGTATCAAAAAGATTATCCATATATATACAAGCATCCTTATTGGAAAGATTTTCATTGTTTCTATGTACATGAATTTGCTTCATTGTTTACATATCGATATTGACCATGTCAAGCAATATTTTAAAAATCTAAACATCAGATGTTTTAAAATTTAATATTGACTTTTGTTTTTGCCTTGGCTAATGAGAAGATAATTTGGAATGCTTTTTATGGGAAATCCACTGTAACCGGTGGCGGGTCCTGGCTTCAGTTCCTTTCGGTTATCAGCCTTCCATCCGCCTGCATTTCTGGAGGATAATACCTGTTTAATTCATGCCCATTTATTGATAAAAGAGAGCAATCTGTATCATATTAACCGCTTAAACTGAGGAATAAACATGGGAATCAAAATTGATGCACTGACATGTACCAATTGCATGGCCTGTGAGATGGTCTGCAGCTACCACAGAGACGATGGCTTTGCCTTTCTCTCGGCATGTATTCTTGCCTATCGGGCCAGGGAAAAGAAAGATTATTTCGGTGTTCTGCTGAAAGAGGATGAATTTCTCAAGGTGGCGCGTCCGGAAGGACTTGAGGTCAACCGGATTGGAGAAGAGGCAGATCCAAACAAGGAAGCGGATGCCTCTGCAAAGCCAATGCTGTTAAGAGAAGGGTGCGATCTTTGCGAGGATATGGAAGATTACGGACCCATGTGTGTGGCATTTTGTCCCGTAAATGCGATTACCCTGGAATAAATAAGGAAAAAATAACATGGATTATTTATCAACCGATAAGATTCTTGTCATCGATCTGGCGGCCGCCACCGTCACGGAGGAATCACTGGATGAAGCACTGGTGAGCGAAAAAATCGGCGGCGCTGGAATCACCCGTCATCTCTATGACCAATATGAAACCGATGAACCCATTGTGATCGGAACCGGGCTGCTGACCGGAACGACATGTCCGGCCTCTGCGTCCGGTGTGGTGACGGCAAAAAGCCCGGTCACCGGAAAAATTTGCCACTGCCCGATCAATTATAAGGTAGGCATCGAAATCAAATTCTCCGGCTATGATTACATCGTGATCAAGGGGGCATCGGCAAAACCGGTTTATCTGTGGGTTCATGACGGTGTTTCGGATATCTGTGATGCTTCGGAAATCTGGGGAAAGGATGTCTGGGCGTCAACCGATTTCCTGCGCACACTGGTGGGGGATGAGCTGCTTCAGACCATCATGATCGGCAAAGCCGGTGAAACCGGATCCAATTACGCCCAGATCTGTTACAACCACTGGAGCAGTCCGGACCGGTTCGGCTTTGGAAAACTGTTTGGCAGTAAAAATCTGAAAGGCCTGGCCTTCAGAGGCATGGGACTGATCGAGGTGGCCGATGCGGAAAAGTTTGTCAGCCAGACCCTTGAAATTTTGAAATCCATCAAAGCCAATGCCCTGATGACCAAAAAGGGAATCGGCGACATCGCGACCGCCATTGGTCAGGCCGATGTCGCAGACTGGATTGCACCCCTTGTGCATCGACACAGCGCCGATTATTTCACACCCTATGCCAGCAATACGGCAATCTTTCTGGATGAAGATCCCAAGCGTGTCGAGGAAAGCAAGGTTGCCGAGCCCGGTGTTCTGATTTCCGATGTCCATGCCCTGATCGCGTTCAAAAAGCTGGGACTTTCCGCAGAAGATGCCGGCCGGTCATTTCAGGCCTGTGCCAAATACGGAATCGATCCGGCGGCGGTTGCCGAACTTTCCGGCAAAACCAGCCTGAAAGACATTGTTGGGTCATTTGACGGACTGAGCGGGACGGTCACCCTGAAAGGGAAGGGAATTTTCAGCCCCTGGTGTCCGACTCAACCGGTTTTCAATGATTTTGGGGTATCCGGCGCAGATGTTGAATCCTGGTGGGAAAGACGTCAGGCCGTGGCCCTGATATTTGGCATTCAACCGGTTTTTGCGGTCATGTGTCCCGAATTGACCGAAGAAAAACTGATCGAACTGGCCTGCACGGGGACGGAACTGGATATTACTCAGGAAACCCTGGACGGGGTCATTGACGGTCTTTGTCAATAAATTTGTCGATGAAAAAATGCCGGAATAACGAAATACCGGAATTCCGGCATCCAGGCATTAATGAATATTTTATGAATCCGTATCAGCTTTATCAGGATATCAATCTCGAACTCGATCGGGGCAGCGCCTGTTTTATCGGGAAAGGCGATTCCGGTATCCGGTATTCTGGTATTCCCGAACCCCACAACAGGCGGATGCGGCATCTGAAAATCGGCATATATGCAGGCTCTGGCACATCCCATTCCTGGTTGTGGTTTGTGGATATGTTTGAGAAAATGGGCTTTCACGATCTGGTTTTTCTGGATGAGATCACCCTGAAACAGGCTGGACTGAAGCATCTGGATATTCTGGTCATATCCGGGGGCGACACCTTTGCTGTTGCCGAATCCCTGGCTCAGTCCGGCGCCGACACCATTCGGTCCTTTGTTGAAAACGGGGGCGTCTATATCGGCTCCTGCGCCGGGGCCTATTTGCCAATGAATTCCTCCAAAGCCCCTCTGAACCGTTTCAATTTTGTCGATGTAAAAATCACCAATCTCAGCAAAACCCTCCCACCGTTCATAAAATCGTCCTGCAAATTCTGCACATCCTATGGATGTGATTTTGTGTTTCATCCGGTTCGGGAACAGGTCCGCCTCAAACCGGCCGTCCCTTCCAGCGCGTCTGAATTCATTGCGCCCATGTACGGCGGACCGGGCATGACCGTGTCTGATCCATCCATGGCGCTGGCGGTTTATAACGGGTTTACAGACAAGACATCTTTTCTGGTTGATGAAACCATTGCGTCAAAAACCCTGACCGGCCATGCCGCCATTGTTCGCAGCCCGTTTGGGAAAGGCTGTTTTTATCTGTTCGGCCCGCATCTGGAGCACCCCGATTATCCCGAAGCAAACAAATGGGTTGCCGATGCCATATTATGGGAAACCGGAGCCGGGAACGGGCCGTCTGCTGACGACGTAAACGGAACCGGCCAAACTGACAATCACGAAACCCTGTCCGGCCGTCCTGCGGCGGATTTTGTCAGGAATCTGAAGCGTGAGCTGAGCAATTCGCGGATTGTTGCCGGCAGCCTGGAATTTGTCCCCATTTCCTGGCTGATCGGGAAAAAAGTCTATGAACCCGAAAAATTTCGGGTTTTTCTTGAATCCATGTGGAAACGGATCAAATCGCTTGAAAAACAGGATGTGTTGCATATCCGAACCGGTATGGCTGACCAGACGGTTCAAATCGCCAGACAGATCACGGTCCAGCTTCGACATATCAAAACAGGCGTGGATACCGGTCAGGATACCCTTCATTTGGCCATTTCGGCCGTTGACCTGCTTCACCAGTTATCCATATCCTTTTTTGACATCTACTTTCAGAGCCTGTTTCAAAAAACCCGGATCAGACTCTCGGACAGACCTTAACCAACACAACAGGAGATTAAATTGCATATCGGATCACTCATCACCCAATTTTGGCCCAAAACCAAATTAATCTCTTTTATGCTTCTGGCAGGCTGTTTTATTCTGTCCTCGTCTGCCGGCTCCCAAGTTTGGGGAAAGCCGGTTCCGACAGATCAGTCCGGCTGGTTTGTCGATATGAACCGGTTTGCAGATGCGGCACATGGCGCCATCAAATGCGAGGAATGCCACGGTCCCATGACCGGAAACGGGCAGGTCCATCCGGACACCCGGTCTGCCGATTTCTTAAAGCGGGAGGCGAGGCGGGTTTTTAACTACCAGAGTTGTCAGAAATGCCATAAAAGTTCCTATGACCGGTTTCTTTTGGGCGAACACGCCAAAGCCATGACCAAAGAAAAAGAAAGCGGCGAGATTTCAAAAACCGGCTATGCCCCGACATGCGGTGACTGCCATTCGGCCCACTATTCAAAATCCCATCTGTCCCGTGTCGAAACCGGACAAAACATGACCGAAACCTGCGGGGCCTGCCATCCGGACCAGAAGGCCAGTTATCTGGCCAATTATCATGGCAAGGCCGCTGTCAATCTGGGATATGACAAATCGGCATCCTGCACCGACTGCCATGGGGCCCACACCTGTGTGTCGTTGAAGGACAAGGCGGAAGCTCTGAAAACCTGTCAGAGATGTCACCCGGATGCGCCACCCGGGTTTGCAGATATCATCATTCATGACAGCCGGGCTGATCTGGATAAAAAAAGTGAGGCAAAGCAGACCGGTCTTCGCGTTGTTCATACCCTGAGCCTGATTTCGCTGATTTTTATCGTCGGGGTCCTGGCATTTTTTTACAGTCACAGTTGCCTGCTGATGCTGAGAAAACTTCATGAGAAACTGAGGAAACACAACTAATGGAATCCACACCAAACCAGCCTCAACCCCATCAGCGGTTTCATGTCCTTCACAGACTGCTGCATATTGTGATCATTGTCAATTTTACCGGACTGGTCATCACCGGTTTTTCACTCAGCCTGAGTCATTATGACTGGACCCGGTTTGTTGTGTCCCTTGTGGGCGGAGCATCTGCCGCCGGATCGCTTCACCGGTTTTTTGCGGTTTTTCTGTATCTGGGAATCGTGGTTCATTTTCTATGGCTGTTCTACTACAAGACGGCATTGAAGGGAGAATTGACCGGTCCGGATTCCCTGCTGCCCCGGACAAAGGACTTTGCCGATTTGTATCAGAATCTGCGATATATTTTCGGAAAAGGGACCCCCCCATTGTTTGACCGTTTCAGCTATCTTCAGAAAGTGGATTACTGGGCGGTCATGCTGGGCATGCAGAGCATGGGCGTCACCGGGTTGTTGATGTGGTTTCCCGAATTTTTTTCCGGGATTCTTCCCGGATACTGGATCAATGTCGCCAGTCATTTTCACTTTCATGAAGCGGTTCTGGCGGTCATGTATATCGGTCTGGTTCATATGTCGGATACCCATCTGCTTCCGGAGGTTTTCCCGCTGGAGAAATCCATTTTCACCGGCAAAATTTCTGTGGACAAATTGATGAAAGAACATCCCGAGGAATGGAAGCGCATCAATTCCACTAAAAATTGACACCCTCTTCATGCGAAGACCCGGGATATTCCGTCAGATGTTTTGGCGTCGTTGCGTAACAAACGAATATCACAGGCAGAACCTGTCATAATCATCGAAAGAGTGAGCGATATCTTATGAATTCGAAAACCACAGCCGCAATTATTGCCGGTGTTATCCTGATCATGGCCCTGATCGGATTTAACCTGATGAAAAACCCGGGGGGGCCATCATTTGATTCAGCCGGTGCACGGGTCTGTCTGGACTGTCACCGATCACCCAATATCAACACCAACGAAGGGGTGGCAGCATCTCAGGCATTCTGTTATGACTGCCATCGTGAAGCCGCCTGCGTCCGGAATGTTGACGGAACACCGGTTCCGCTTCAGGTTATTCCGGAGACCTTCAATTCCAGTCAGAAACAGCATCAGTTCAACGCCTGTATTCATTGTCACACCGATGTTGCCCGGTCTCCCCACAAAACCATGACCGGCGCGACCTGCGTGGACTGCCATTCCGTGCATGGCGAGGGAACTGCCGGTGATCCCCATTTGCGGGTCAGTTGTCAGGCCTGCCATTTCAAATCGCCATTTGTGGCGCACGACGTGAAAAATGACCGGATTGTTCTGGCGCACCAGGATTGGGCCGCCAAACCGGTCAGCCTGGCGGATCATGCGCTCGTTGATGTCAGCGACCCGAAATCCTGCGAAAAATGTCATCATTCGGATAATCCTGTCGGCGCGCCGGCAGCCGTACTGCCTTCAAAAAGCGCACTCTGCGTTCTCTGCCACAATTCCCCGCTGGCAGTGGGTCATCCCATTTTTGGTGCGGCAATGCTTGTTTTTGGTATTGGCATCCTGCTGACACTGCGATTCTGGTATCTGGGAAGCGTTCAGGGGGAGGAAACATCGCTTCACCGAAAAATCAGCCTGAGCTCCGAATCCATCTGGAACGTGATTTTTTCCAGACGACTGTTCTCCATTTTAAAAATATTCATTCTGGATATCATTTTTCAGAGAAGAATTCTGAAAGAAAGCATGGGACGATGGTCCATGCATTCCCTGATTTATTCCGCAATCTTGGTTCGATGTCTGTTGAGCCTGTTTACCGGCATACTGTTTTTCTTTAACCCGGACAGTGACTGGGCAATGGCCCTGATCGACAAGAACAGCCCGTTTACCGCACTGGTCAACGACCTTCTCGGCCTCTTGATTCTGGCCGGCATCCTGTGGGCGGTTGTCCGGAGATTTGTCACAAAGCCGGCGCATGTCGTTTCGGAATATCAGGACAATATCGCATTGGGCGTCATCGGGGCCCTGATCGTGCTGGGCTTTGTTCTCGAAAGCACCCGGATACTGGTCACAGGCATTCCGGACGGACTGGCAATGGCATCCTTTATCGGTTATCCCCTGTCCCGGGTATTTGCCGTCGTTGACCTGAACTGGGCGTCCATTTACCCCTGGCTGTGGTATGCACATGGCATTCTTGCCGCGGTGTTTGTGGCGTATCTGCCCTTTGGGAAAATGCGGCACATATTCAACACCCCGCTGACCTATGTTCTGGAAGAGGTATCCGGCGTCAAAAATGAAAAACGGGTATAGGGTAAAGGCTGAAAACTGAAGACTGAAGGCTGAAGGTGCTGCAAACAGCATTCCGGTGGGGCAGCCGCCTGACGCTCAGGCGGCCTCTCCATACTCAATACGCTATCTCAATACTGAAGGTATTCACATGACCACAGCAGAAGAAACAAAACCTGACAGCATGCCGCAAAAAGAAGAGCGTCCGAATGCGGTCAGACAGATACCCATTCATAACCTGGATATGAAACGGCTCATCGAACTGGATGCCTGCACCCGGTGTGGCGAATGTCTTTCCTGGTGTCCGGTTTATGATCAGGATGGCAAGGAAGATATTGTTCCCCGGCGAAAGGTGATCGATTTTCTGAAGATTGCCAGAACCCAGAATGGATTCCTGGCCAAAATCATGAACAGTGACAAAGTCGGTGAATCCTTCAAGAAAGTCATCCGGTCGGTGTTTGGCTATCGGGAGGTGACCGAGGAACAGATCAAAGATTTTGTCGCCAACCTGTATGAATGCTCCACCTGTGGCCAATGTGAGGTGGTCTGCCCGGCCCATATCGATACGGTCAACCTTTGGGAAGATCTCAGACGCCTGATTGTCAGTGCCGGATATGGTCCTCTGGAACCCCAGAAGGCCCTGCGAAAAAGTGTCATGACCTATGACAATCCCTGGCAGCAGCCCCGTGCCGGTCGAACCAAATGGTCCCGTCGCGCCAAAAAGGACAATCTGATCATTGAAGAACCCCGGGAAATCCAGAAAACAAAAGGCAAGGTGCTGCTCTTTTTCGGGTGCACCGCTTCCTATGACGCCAATGTCAAACAGGTGGCCATCAACACCATCAATATCCTGGAAACCCTGAACATCGATTATGGTGTTCTGGGAAAGGATGAAAAATGCTGTGGCAGTGTGCTGCTCCGTATGGGAGATCCCGAACACAAACGGCTTTTTCGGGAAAATATCGATCAGTTCAACAGTCTGGGGATTGAAACCCTGATCAGCTCCTGTTCCGGCTGTTTCAAAACCATCATGCAGGATTACCCCAAGGTGGGAAAACTGAATTTTGAAGTCCTGCATACGGTCGAATATCTGGCACGGCTCCTGAAGCAGGGCAAGCTGTCGTTTCCCCATCCAGTCAACCGGACCTGCACCTATCATGACCCCTGTCATCTGGGCCGGGCCACGGGCGGATTCGAAGCCCCCCGCATGATCATGAATGCCATACCCGGACTGAAACTGGTGGAAATGCCCAGAAACCGGGAATATTCCCGCTGCTGCGGCGCCGGTGGCGGATTGAAGGCGGGTTATCCGGATATCCAGAACAAAATGGCGCAACGCCGGGTGAAGGAAGCTGAAGAGACCGGCGCCAGCGAGCTGGTTTCCTGCTGCCCCTTTTGCTATCAGGGGCTTCAGGTCGGCATTTCGTCATCGGGATCTGATATTGTCATGAAAGATCTGTCGGCCTATATTGCGGAATCCCTGTTGGGTTATGATGTCTTTGAACGGGCCGATGAAGAGGCCGCTGCCAAAAAAAAGAAAAAGGAAGTCGAACAGCAGAAACCCGAATAGACCGGGAAATTGGGATTTCAAATTTGAGATCCGGATAAACTGGGGATGGGGGGCAGATATGGAGAAGCGTGTATACACCCGGTTTACATACTGGCTGGATGAGGCCGATTTTCTTGATATTCGGAATTCATTGATCCAACAGAATGTCGCACCGGTTGAAACCCGAAAAGCCGTCTGCCTTCCCCTGGCCAATAAAATTGAAATCGGGTATGTGGCGCCGGATGCGTGGTCCAATTTTGAAACCTGCCGCAGGCAACTGTCCTGGTATGCAAGTTCTCGTTATAATGGCCAATATCTTTTGGTTAGCCAGGGAGATATCCGCCGGTTTGGACTGGATGTCACACCCGCCACCATTATTACAAAAATTGATTTCAAACCCGACAGATTGCCCCAACCCGGCAATGCGAAAATTGACAAACTGGCCCACAACGCCCGTTTTCAACATGACTGCCCATCTGAATTCATGGATATCGGCGCAATGGGGGATGACATGCAGTCCCGATGGTTAAAAATCATGGGAATTCGCGGCATCACCTATCCGGAACTGTTTGTCCGGCATTGCGCCAATCATGCCAATTTTATGGAACCGGACTATTTCTGCGACACGCCGGATGGCCCTGTCCCCTACTCCATCGGCAAAACAAAAGAGGTCTGTTCCGCCTGTCTGGAATTTTTCAATATCATTGGCGGCAACTTCAGGAAGAAATTTGTCGTCCCGTGCCCCGGAGCCGTTCTATTTGCCGGCATGTCGGTCAATCAGTATTATCAGGTTGAAACCATCCAGCCATCTTGAGTCTTTGTCATGCGCCATGACAATTCGCCGGAGTTTCCTGTTCGGCCGGATCAAGTCGGATGCGGTTAGCCAGGGGAAATCGTGTTTTCAGGAAAAGGGACCCGGGCCTTGTAAATCACGGCAGAGCCGGTAATCCGGTAGGATGGAACCGCCGCCGGAATGACAGCGGAGGTTCCCCGGACAAGCCTTACCGGTGTGGAATCGGGATCCGAATACATGATGGCCTCACCCTTCAGGCACAGGATTATTTCCAGACTTCTGACACCATGACTGACATGCGTTTCCCCGTTTTGAAGTGTGATGACAGACAGTTGAAATTCATCGGCCGGTGCATGATAACCGCTTTCAAAATTACCCATCAAAACCGGTGACAGCGTGTGAACCGGAAACTCCCGAAAGGTCAACACCTGCATCAGTTCGTCCACATCCACATGCTTCGGGGTCAGACCGCCGCGGAGCACATTGTCCGAATTGGCCATCAGCTCGATGCCCACACCGTTCAGGTAGGCATGCGGCTCACCGGCCGGTAAAAACAGGGCCTGGTCCGGTTCCAGACGAATCAGGTTCAGTATCAGGGGAAACACCACACCAATATCCTGTGGATATTCGGCAGCCAGCCGGTTGATCCACATGGCCTCGGGCTCACAGATACCGATTGCATCCGCCTGTTTTTTTGCCGCATCGATGACCGCAGATTTTTGAATGGGCGGCATGCGCATCAGCGCCTCAAAAAAGGTTCGAAGCCCCGCGGAATCCGGATTCTGTTTCAATATCATCCGTTCCGTATCCAGACAATTTCCCCCATATCGCGTCAACCCGCTGACGATTTCCCCGATCGGACGGAATCCGCACAGCGCATCAAAGGGGGTCAGTGCACAGATGATCTCGGGTTTGTGGTTGTCGTCCCGGTAATTGCGCTGAGGTGATGACAGGGGAATACCCATCCGGTTTTCCCGGTCAAATCCGGCTGTTGCCTGGCTAAGGCTGGGGTGGGCCTGAATCGACAGGGGTTTGGCCGCCGCCAGGATTTTGAATAGATACGGGAGCCGGTTCCCGAAGCGTTTGGCCACAACCGGTCCCAGCATCTCTTCGGGATTCCGGTCGATCATCTCTTTCAGGGAAACCGGGTTGTTTTCAAGAATCACCTCTGACGGAGATTTGGGGTGTGCGCCAATCCACAATTCGGCCATGGGCATGCCGGTTGCCGGAATGCCCAGAATATCCGGAATGGCGGTCACGGATCCCCATGCATAGTGTTGCACGGGATTTTTCAGAATACGCACTATGTTCATGAATTATCCCTGGTCCCAGTCCACTTTCAGATAAATATCACTTAATTTCAATTCCCGCTCCAGGGATTGTATCGGGATGACGGCATCCAGCCCTTTGGCAACGGTATATAACCAGTGGAACTCATCCTGCCGGAAATATATCTCAACCCGGGGTTCTTCCTGTGAAACCAGAATATACTCCCGAAGGGATTTGACCGTTTGATAATAGGTAAATTTTTTGCCCCGATCAAAGGATTCGGTCGAGGGAGACAGCACTTCGATAATCACCATCGGATTGACAATGGCATGTGTGGTGTTTTCCGCAGGAACCACAGGTCCACAGACCACCATGGCATCCGGATACATGAATGCGTTTGCCGAAGCGACTTCCAGTTTCATGTTGCTTTCAAAACCCGTGCATGGTTTATCACGCACGGCGCTCCAGATTACCGCATTGATATTAAAACAAATAATGCTGTGTCGCAGGGTTCCGCCGGTCATGGCAAAAATCTCGCCATCATAAAATTCGCTTTTGTATTCCGCGGCGGCTTCCATTTCCAGATAATCTTCCCGGGTCATAACCGGTTTCTCTGCCAGTGCCGGTGTCATGTCTTGCCTCCTTTCAAAACCCCTGGTCCCAGTCTACTTTCAGATAAATATCACTTAATTTCAATTCCCGCTCCAGGGATTGTATCGGGATGACGGCATCCAGTCCCTTGGCAACCGTATATAACCAGTGGGACGCATCCTGCCTGAAAAATGTCTCGACCTGCGGCTCTTCCTGAGAAACCAGAATATACTCCCGAAGGGATTTGACCGTTTGATAATAGGTAAATTTTTTGCCCCGATCAAAGGATTCCGTGGATGGGGACAACACTTCGATAATCACCATCGGATTGGTAATGGCGTGCGTGGTGTTTCCCGCAGGCACGACAGGCCCGCAGACCACCATGACATCCGGATACATGAATGCATTTTCCGAAGCGACTTCCAGCTTCATGTTGCTTTCAAATAGCCTGCAATCTGTTTCATCCAAAGTTTCTCCGACACGACGGATCAAATTGGCGATAATTTGACTATGATGAATCGTTCCCCCGGTCATCGCAAATACCTCACCACCATAATATTCGCTTTTGTATTCCGCAGCGGCTTCCATTTCCAGATAATCTTCCCGGGTCAAAACCGGTTTTTCTGCCAGTGCCGGTGTCATGTCTATCCTCCAGTTTTTCATGGATTCAATCGGTTATGACCGTCCGGGCGGAATCCGCCACAGGGTCAGACAGATGGCGATCAAAAAGATGATGTATCCGATGGTGAAGAATTGGATATCGATATCATAAAACAGGATGCGATGCACCATATCCTGAATGAATGACACCCGTGCGCCGGCCTGATCCGGGTTTGGATATCTCAGCCAGTCTTCCAGAATGGTGAGGGGGCAGGCCATCCCGACAATGGATTCCAGCGTAACAATGGCCATCAGCACCAGATGGAGAATGCGGAATTTCCGGTGATAAATCCACTGCCATTTCAGAAAATAGCCTGCCCAGATCAGGCAAAACCCCAGAACAATGAATGCGGCAATTCCCAGATGGAGCAGCACCACGATATCTGCGGCAACACGGTACCCATCCATCAGGGGAAGAATCAGGCCGAAACCAGATTGAGAGCGATTTTTTCAGCAAGGGCCATGACATCAGTCCGGGATTCGACATCGCCAGGACCCATGACTCCGCAGGCCCGAATCAGGTGATTGTCCTGAAACCCGTACCATTTGAAAAAATAATCGTAGCGCGGAAAAATATCGGCAAAATCGGCTTCACCGGGTTGGGCCTGGGTTTGAATGAATACGAGTTTTTTGGCGCCCGGCAGCCGGCTGGGTTCCGGATTGGTGGTATAATCGGGCTTGAGATAGGAAAAGGTCCGATCGATAAAGGCCTTGAGCTGGCTGGATACTTCGCCGTAATAGACAGGGGTGGCCATGACCAGAACGTCCGCGTCACGAATGGCATCCAGCACTTCGGTCAGATCGTCTTTGAGAACACACCGGTCCAGCTTGGATTTACACGTCATGCAGGCCTGACAGCCCCGGTAAGAGAGCTTGTTCAGCGCAAAGCTTTTGATGGTTGCACCCTTTTGTTCAGCCGTGTCACAAAATCGTTTGGCAATGGTCGCGCTGTTACCCATGGGTCTGGGACTTCCCAGAAGACACACGATGTTCATAACATTCCTCCATGATTCATATTGGATGATTATCCGATTAACAATATGACAGTATGTTAACAAATCTCCCCTGTCGCAGATTTTGTCAAGGGAAGAATATTACATCCGGGACCTGGGTTAGGCTGTCGGAAACAAATGAATCCACATCTTGCTTGTCTTTTGGTCCGTCTGCTGCGTTACATCCACCGGCACATATCCCGATATGCACCGGCGGATGTGCCTTGCAGACGAACCAAAATCCGTCGCAATCCAGCGGATTTATTTGTTTCCGACAGCCTTACTGTGGCGATGCGGCAGGTGCCTTTCTCCGCCAGTTGAAATGAACCGGTTTCCACAGGCCTCCCCGGCTGATACACGCCCAGCCCCATTTCAACCAGCCCAGCAGGGCAAACGCCAGCCACAGGGACCAGATCAGCATCAATCCATGAAACACCCAATCCGGCAGGCTGATGACCAGGGGCTCCGGCATCAGTTTCCCGATACGGTCTTCGGTCCATTTCAGAACCTGGCTGGTGGAGCCGTTGCCCATGATCTGCATGTCGGGTATTCCCAGCAGACCGTTTTTGACCGCCATGTACAACCCGCTCATGGCGGCCAGTGTCCATCCCAAAAGAATCAACTGGATCAGGTTGAATGAAAACCATTTGCCTTCCGGGGGATGCCGATCGCGTACCCCGAGTACCAGCAGCCACCCCACAATGACAATGGCGATCAATGGGTGAATCTGGGTAAGACCGACACAAAGCAGAATCCAGTGACGGATTTTCAGCGGGGCCAGACGGGTTTTTCCCAGACCGATGGCAAAAATCAGGACAACCACCAGATATCCCCAGAAAAGAACCGCGGGTCCCAATCGCGGACCCGAGGTCCAGAGTATCCATCGATGGGCCGGCATGGCCATGGTGACCGATGCATTGACAGCCTGATCCCCTGGTGAAACGGATGGTGGCTGGTATCGGAAACGCCCGGCTGAAGGCATCTGCCATTCCAGAACCACTTTTTGTAACCCCGGCACCAGGGGAATGACGACCTGTCGATCCTGCTGACGAATGGGTTGAATCCGGTCCTGAATACTGACTTTCTGCAAATCCGCGTTTTGGGGAATCAAAACCGGATGCGGTCCACCCCGGCTGGTTCGAATATTGATGGTCAAATCGGCCCGGTCCAGACGGTCTCCGGGTGTCCACATCAGTGTGGCGCTGTCAATGGTGACGATGGGGCCGGGAATTGCCCGGGGTCTGCTGACCCGGATTTCAACGGTTTCTCCGGGCCACGGATGCCATTCGGGTCGCCACACCCCATCCGGGTCCTGATGGTGAATCAGGGGAATGCCGGACAGGTCGCAGTGCCAGATCGGACTGGCCTCCAGAATCCAGATCTCGGTCCAGGGCACGGATCGGGGCGCGGTCAGGTGAAGTGTTTCGACCGGGTCAAGTCGCGAATTCAGCACAATCCGGGTTTCCCGGGGATCCATGCTGATGGCGGCATGGTCATTTTCTACATGAATGCCGGCCGTGGTCATCATCTCTCCCGGAATCAGGGGAACCCGAAGCGTCAGGGGCGTACCTGTCGGACTGATGCGGGTAATTGTGGTCTGAATCTCCCAGATCAGTGACAGGCGCAATATGCGTTCAACCTGAAAAAATGGCGGCAGAACGCGGGTTTCGACCGGTTTTCCGGTTACATCCGGCTGCGTTATCCGGTTGAGTTGAATGCCGGCGGAAACACGGCCATCCGGCTGGATTCCCTGAATGGCCCATCCGGCAGCAGAGGTGGTCACCTGCCTGGGTTTGATGGGTAATGTGATCTGAATCTGATCGGTGGACAGGTTGCCTGTCATGGTCAGGCGATGAATCCCGCGCGGGATCAGTGCCCACAACATGCCATTTGAATCCGTTGACAGACCCGGCGCCGGCGCCTGATTCAACAGAATGGTTTGGGGAAGCCAGTCCGGTCTGCCGGTTGGCAGGGGTACCGCGGTTTCCATTTCGGCATGAATATCCAGACCGATCGACAGTCCCGTTGGGGTCACCGCCATGTCCATATGGGGAATATCGGCGCAGAAGGGCAAACAGTCCGGTTTGGCCAGAAGCCGACTCTGAAGTTCATTCAGCAGTTCTGCAGACGGATAGGCAGCCGCATTTTGATCCGGAACAGGGGGCCGGGAACAGAGGGCCTCTGAAATCGGAAAAATTCCGGTCATCAGAACAATCAGGATTGCGGCTGCCGGAATGGATCGGGGCAACAGATGGATGGACCATTTCCGGAAGTCAACCACACCGGTGATCAACAGGGCGGTCAGGATAACCCGTATCAGACCCAGAAACAGATTCATGGCCGGTGAAAGGAGAATCAGGCGAATCTCCTGATCCGGATTGACAGGCCCATTCCACTGAAGCGGATGGGACCGCCATTTCCATGTCGGCAGTCCCGGACCGGTCTGAATCAGGGCATTGGGGTCCTGCATCAGGGAGCCGGAATAGGTGCTCCGATACCGGCCGGCGGCCGAATCGGTTTTTTCCGCTTTTTGGGGTGACGGCGCCGACATCAGCCTCCGGGCTCCGGACGACACGGACCCGGTCATTTCATCGGCCATTTCCGTTTCTTTTACATGGGGTTGGACCATCTGTTGCGTGGGATGAACCGTTTCTGGGCGTCCCAGTTGGGGATACAGTGCTTCCCGGACTTCGGCAATCATGAACGGGATGGCCATGACCAGAAGGACAACACCGCTTGCACCCCCCCAAAAAATCACGACCCGCCGAATCCATCCATCCGGAAGAACCCGAAGCAGGGCAGATGCCGCCAGAAGATTCAGCCAGACCAGTTGCGGTGCATCGGGCTGATGATAAATCAGGGCCAGGGTGACCAGGGACAGAAGTC
>JBFXFK010000044.1:0-1163 GCA_050179135.1 Desulfatirhabdiaceae bacterium
AGCGGGGTAAAACTTTGTCCGACGGCGCCATTCCCGTCATGATTGATGCCATGACACTGCTGACAAAACGTCCCATAAACGATCTGACCCCGCCGGATCACCGCATCATCCGCGGACAGCGGTGATACGAGTGTCTCGGCAGCCACGGACCGCCAGACCGCTTCTGCGTTGTCCACCGGAACAACGCCGGATGCCATGATCAGTATGGGATTTTCATGCGGCCTGACCGCAGGCGTCTCCCGCATCCGGCCATAGGAAAAATGGTTGTCATAATATATCAGGATGTTGTAACCGGCCAAGGCCACAAAAACCAGAACCGGAATTGGGAGCAGTTTTTTCATTCATTCACCCGACAGGCCGCGAACATGTTGACGGTGGGGCAGGGGGGGATAAACCGCATAGGGCGATTCTCCGGGAACATCCGGAACCGGACGGTATGCCCAGCCGGGCTGCCCCCTGTCTCCGACAAACCGGTACACAACCATGCCTTTTCCAAAAATGAACAGCAGCAACAGCAGGATGACGATCCAGGTGGTTGTTTCTGAACGGGTATGGGATTGCATGTCAAATCGCCTTTCCGGTCAAACCGAACATCAGGATATAGGCGATGCCCCAGAGAACCGTCCCCAGAATGACCAGAAACAGAAACAGGGGAAACGGCGCATTCCGTTCCCGGATACCGTCCGGATAGGTTGCGGTCACCTGTGTCTGACGGTCTTCCGAATTCCGGCCCCTGAAATGGGCAAAGGCCAGGGCAACCCCGACCAGTACCACACATGACAGGGCCGGAAAAATTGCAAGGACGATATGTTGTATATTCAACAGATTGAAATATCGCATGGCGGCGCCTTTCTGGAAATGCCTATGGCATCCGAATCAGGGAAATCACCAGCACGGATGCGCTGGTCAAAAGCCCCAGGCAGGCCATGGTGATCAAGACAATCGCTTCAATCCGGTGTATCCGGCGGATTGGGACCGGGCAGGTTTTTGTGTCGTGCAGCAGGGGAAGGTATGCCGCGCGTTTCTGATCCCGGAATTGTCCGTTTTTCAGGGCCCAGTAAAAAACCAGGGCACTGATGCCAAAACCAATTGTCATGTAAGCCAGAAAATAGATGATATACATTTCAATTTGCCCCCTGGCCCCTGCCCCCTGACCCCTTGCT
>JBFXFK010000044.1:1263-32550 GCA_050179135.1 Desulfatirhabdiaceae bacterium
TTGTCCGTTTTTCAGGGCCCAGTAAAAAACCAGGGCACTGATGCCAAAACCAATTGTCATGTAAGCCAGAAAATAGATGATATACATTTCAATTTGCCCCCTGGCCCCTGCCCCCTGACCCCTTGCTGTCGACCTCTGATCTCCGGATTCCTCCGGCATCACTCTGATCAATGAAATAGACCGCCACAAAATTGCCCACATCCCAGATTTTTTCGGATTCCAGGTCTGCCTTGAAATGGGGCATGGCTGATCCGGGAATGCCGTTCATGATCTGGTAATACAGAATGCCGCCGGAAATTTCACGGCCCTTCAGGGTCGTGAAATTGAGCGGCGGCGGATAAATCCAGGGTTGGGCCGGCCCCATTCCGTCACCGATTGGGCTGTGGCATCCCATGCAGAAATCCTGATAAATTTTCTGGCCCCGGGCGAGGCCGGCCACGGATGTGGGATAGGGATTGACAACCATGCGCCACCCTTCCGGTACATGATCGGAAAGCCATTTGGCATTGTGTACCGGACCGGCTTCATATGCCGCCGTCACCCGCGTCTTCCAGTAATCCTGACGGGCCATGCGGGTGTCAGCGGATTTTCCGCCCAGACCCTGAACATAGCGCGTCAACTGTTTGATGCGGTCCATCCCCAGATATTCAAAGGGCGGCATGATGGAGTTGGGCCGGGTGAACCGCGGATTGATAAAATGGGCGATGTGCCAGTCATCCGGATGCTCCCCGCCTTCCTGGGACAGATCCACGCCGGTTCGCTGGGAGCCCAGCAGGATCGGACGGTCCGCGACATAATCTCCTGACTGGGCAATGCGCTCGGCGCCGTTACCCCAGTCAATGGACCGGACCGACTGGGTGTGGCAGTACACGCAACCGTTGGCGATATAAAGGGCCCGGCCCGCATTCTCCTCAGCCGTGCGTTCCCGGAATATTTCCGACGGGGTCATGTCCCGGGTGGCATGGGGCCAGAAAACCACGACAAACACGACGGCAAACAGGATGGCCACGGAACCGGTTATGACGGCCCGGGGTGTCATTTCCTGGCTCATGATTCAACTCCGGGATTCCAGTACAGGGTGCGAAGGACATTGTAGAGTCCGACATAGGCGCCAATGACAATGAATACGCCGATGGCCAGCCGGATGACATAATAGACATGGATTTCCGGCAGGACCCGGTAAATGGTTTCCCCGTTCAGCCAGGCGTTTCCCTGAATGAGCCCGGCAATGGTCAGGACAATGGTGAACCCGACCACCCCGATGAGTATCAGCCAGTACTGCAGATCCGCCAGAAACCGGCTGTAAAGCGGTTTGTGCGTGATTCTGGGCAGAACATAATACATTCCGCCCAGGGAAATCATTCCGGCAAACCCCAATACCCCGATGTGGGAATGTCCGATGACCCAGTTGGTGAAATGCGTGATCCGCTGAACATTGGGCAGGGCCATCATGGATCCCTGAATGCTGACAAAAAAATACATGATCGTGCCGGTAAAAATGAATTTTCCGGCGATATCCGCATGAATCTCCCCCAGCTTTCCCCGGGCCGTGTACCAGATGTTGATCAGAAATACCATGACCGGAATCACCATGGCCACGCTGTCCACGATGGCGATCACCTTCAGCCAGGTGGGCACGGGGACCTGGAGCAGATGGTGGGTCCCGATATGCGTATAGACAACCAGAAGCCCCCAGAACCCCAGAATGCTGAGTGTATGGCTGTACAGCGGATTTTCGGTCACTTTGGGAATGACATAGTAGGCCACTGCCAGTGACAGGGGTGTCAGGAGCAGCCCGAAAATATTGTGACCATAAAACCAGAGCAGCACCGCATCTGAAATGCCCAGAAGGGCGCCGGTTTCGGGTTCCCAGACCACGTTGCCGAGAAAATAGGTGACACCGGTCATGAGCACCGCGGCGCAGACATACCAGATCGATACATACAGAATCGGTTCCTTTCGCTGCCGGATCGTCAGGAACAGGTTGGCGCAGATCAGTCCGAAACCCGTCACGATCAGGATTTTGACCGGCCAGATCAATTCGGCATATTCTCGGCCGGTGGTATGCCCCAGCGACAGACCGATCATGCCTGCGGTAACGGCCACATTCCACAGCAGCACGGTTATCAGCCCCAGTTTTTGACTGTAAAGCCGGGTTTGCATGAGCCTGGGCACCAAATAGTGGGCCGCCCCCAAAAGACCCGGGGTGACAAATCCGAACAGGACCAGGTTGACATGAATGGGTCGAATCCGACCGAATTCCAGAAACGCGATATTGGCCATAAAATCGGGTGCGATCAGATAACAGGCTGCCAATATGCCAAACGATGTGGCCACCGCAAACCAGAATGCAGCGGTCAGGCAATAGGCCCTGGCCGTCATGTAATTTTCAGATTCTATGGCGATTTCGACTGCCATTCTCTTTCCTTTTGACTGTTTTCCCCACTCATCCATGACACGACAGCCAGCAGTCCACATTGGCGTTTTTCTGTCGATGGCAGGTGATGCAAAACTCCATTAAAAATTTTTTCCCGGTGATGCGGTCAGCCGTTTCAACCAGATCATGACATTCTTTACAGGCAATGTCTTTTTGGATATGCCGCTGGTGGTTGAACAGCACATGCTCGGGCAGGGTATTGGCCTTTTTCCAGGGTACCGGTGTCCTGGTGTTGAAGTATGCGTGTTCTTTCTGAATCCAGTAGTGATTGCGGATGATATGGTTATGGCAGTGGAGACATTTTTCAACCGGCGGCAAACCCGGATGCCGCGAATATCGCACATACGGATGGCAATACTCGCATTGAATGTCTTTGACACCGGCATGAACCCGATGGCTGAATGGAATCGGCTGCTCCGGACCGATTCGGGTTCCGGGCGTTGTGTAGAAAAAAAAGACAAATCCGGCAACCAGCGCCACACTCAAGAGTGTCATGAAAACAGGGACCTTGTTTCGACGCAGAACTGCGGGGAGCCCATTCATCAGAGCACCTCCCCAGATTTCTGATGGATCAGGTCCGGAAACTGGTTGAAGAAAACGGCAATGGAAACCGCCATCAGACCCAAAAAACCCATGGAAATCAGGCCATCCGTTGCCTCAAACGGCAGCCGGACGGCATCGGGCGAATAAACCGGACCGAGGAGCAGGGCATGCTCCAGCCAGATGGCGCCGGTGATCATCAGGCAGATCAGGATCATGGATTTGGGCATGGTCTTGACCGTTTTGTTGATCAGAATCATAAACGGAATGATGAATCCGGTCAGGAAAACCGCCCAGGCCAGAATATTCCATGGCGGGGTCATGGTCCGCTGAATCAGGTAGGCGGTTTCTTCCGGAATATTGCCGTACCAGATGACAACCAGTTGCACATAGAAAAAATCTCCCCAGAGCATGCAAAAGGCAAAAAAGAGCTTGCCGATGTCATGAAACTGGGAAGGCCGAACCGAAAATGCCACCTGCGGATTCAGATGAAGAATGGCGGCCAGAATAATGACAGCCCCCAGTCCCACGTAAAATGCCTTCACAAAGGTATACGCCCCGAACAGGGTGGAATACCAGTGGGGATCCATGCTCATGACCAGATCAAATCCGATCAGGGAAAGGACCAGGGTAAATGCCAGTATATACAGATTTCCAAAAATTGTCATCCGGCGGCGGTATTGCTCCGGATCGGGGCGCCGCCTGTACCAGCGCCGGATCAAAAGGTCCTGAAACCAGCGGCCGGTGACATCGGAGGACAGCTTGAACCACAGGGAATGATACAGATACGCCAGCCCGGTTCCATACAGAACCAGCATGCCGGCCGCATTTCGAACAAACAGGAAGGGTAGATTCAGCCAGACTTCCTTGCCGTGCAGATTCTCATGCAGCCATGGAAAGACATGGCCGCTGCCCAGAAAAAGGATCAGGAAGAGCAAAAAGGAAACCGGGAAAAAAGCGGCAAAAGATTCGGAAACCGTATTCAGGGGACGGCTCCACCGGGCATTGACGGTGTTCATCACGACTGAAAAAAGCAGTCCGCCCTGAGCCATGGCGGAAAACATCAGAAAATTGATGAGATAGGTCCGCCACGCCTTTTCCGGATGATCGCCTGAAGCCTGAAAAATGAATGTGACGGTTCCGACCAGCATGAATGCCAGAAAGATCGGGATCAGAAACCGGGTGGTGATATGAAAGGGCTGTCTGGTTTCCATAATCATCCTGTCGGTTTCTCAACCGTCATGACCGTTGCGCCGTTGTCACGGAAGAAATGGCTCAGATCGGTCTCCTGGCTTCTTACGCAGGTGGCGACAACCCCAAAACGGGCTCCGGAGAAACCGCGATCAACCGGTCCGGGCGGCCTGAACTGCGGGAGACGCGCCAGGGTCAGCAATCCGATGATATTGCCCATGACGGCAAAGAGAATGGTGAATTCAAACCCCACAATGAAAAATGGAACCCAGGCCACAACCGGCTTGCCGCCGACAATCAGATTCCAGCGGGTTGCTGAAAAAACCGCCAGCCCAAATCCGGCCAGAAATCCCAGAATGCCACCGGCCAGTGTAAACCACCCGACCCGGCTTTTCTTCACATTCAGGGCATTCATGATTTTGGGGCTGGGAACCGGACTGTGTACCCGTTCAATAGACCAGGGGGATTTTTTCAGGTTGCGAATGGCTACCGCCGCGGCGTCATCGCTGTCAAACAATCCCAGAATGGAAATCGTTTCATTGGTCATGATGATCCCCTGCAAAAAGGGTTTCCTTCATCTCTGTCATGGAAACCGACGGCAGATGTTTGACAAACAGCACAAACAGAAAGAAAAACAGGCAGAAGCTGCCGGATATGATCCCCAGCTCGATCAGGGACGGCCGGTACAGCCCCCAAGTATAGGGGACAAAATCATGGGCCACGCTGCCGATGATGATGACAAACCGTTCATACCACATGCCGATATTGATGAGAAGCGACAGTCCGAAAAGCCAGGGGATGCGGGTCCGGATTTTTCGAAACAGGAACAACAGGGGGATCAGGGTATTGCAGATGACCATGATCCAGTATTCCAGGCTGTAGTCTCCGAATATCCGCCAGCGGAATGTCTCCATTTCAACCACATTGTGGCTGTACCAGGCAATGAAAAGTTCGGTGCCATAGGCAAACCCAACGATAAGGCCTGTAAATACGATGGTTTTTGCGACATTTTCCAGTACGGAGACCGTGATGATGGCTTCGTATTTAAAAATTTTCCGGAGCGGAATCATCAGGGTCAGGACCATGGCCAATCCGGAATGAATCGCGCCGGCCACAAAATAGGGTGCAAAAATGGTGGTGTGCCATCCCGGAACAACACCCAGGGCAAAATCCCAGGAAACCACGCTGTGAACCGATATGACCAGGGGGGTGGCCAGGGAGGCAAAAAAGAGATATCCCCGGGCATAATGCCGCCACTGTTCATGGGCGCCGGTCCATCCCAGGGAAAGAACCTGAAAAATTTTTTTTCGGGTTCCCGAGGCCCGATCCCGGACCGTCGCCAGGTCCGGCAGCATTCCCGTGTACCAGAATGCCGCGCTGACCATCAGATAGGTGCTGATGGCCACCACGTCAAACATCAACGGGGATGTGAAATTGGGCCATAACGACCGCTGGGTCGGTATCGGGAGCATGTAGAAAACCACCCAGACGCGACCCAGATGGATAAAGGGGAATAGCCCGGCAACACACACCGCAAAGATGGTCATGGTTTCGGCGGCCCGCGCGATCGGATTCCGCCACCCGGCCCGAAACAGATGCAGAATGGCGGATATCAGGGTTCCGGAATGCGCGATACCGACCCAGAACACAAAATTGACCAGATAGATGCCCCAGTGCACCGGGTTATTCTGCCCCCCAACCCCGATGCCGGTCACAATCTGATAAAGCCAGCACCCAGCCCCCAGAAGCACGCCCATGAAAAGGAAGCCAACCAAAAGCCAGTAGAATCGGGATGGCGGCCGAAGGGTCTCCAGAACGGTGTTGTCAATGCTGTCGCAGGTCAATTCTGCCATATGGGATCACTTTTTTCCATTAAAATACAGATAGGTATTCATGTAATCAACTATCAGGCTCACCGTCTTTCTGCGCCAATTCGCCAGGATGTCCACTGCGTCCAAGTCGTCCATGAAGTCCACCTGCCCGGATGAGCGGACAGGGTCAGGGTGATCTGACCTGTTGCGGGTTCCCGAGAGTCTCCCCATCATCCCGGCAAAGGCCTAACGGGCCATGAAACAATTTCATTTTCCATGGACTGCACCACTTTTTTCAGATAGATGACCGCAGGTTTGGTATTGAGATAACCCAATACCTGATAGGCCCGGGGATCGTCCGCCAGCCTGCGCACCCGGCTCTCCGGATCCATGAAATTGCCGAAAACAAGCGCATGGGTCGGGCAGGTCTGGACACAGGCCGGTGTGATGTCACCATCGCGGATCAGGCGATTTTCATTTTTGGCATGATCATGGCCATCCTTGATCCGCTGAATGCAGAACGAACATTTTTCCATGACCCCGGCGGACCGCACGGTCACATCCGGATTGAGCTGAAGCGGAAGCGGTTCCGGCCGGTCCCAGTCCAGCCAGTTGAATCGCCTGACCTTGTAGGGACAATTCTGGGCGCAGAACCGGGTTCCGATGCACCGGTTGTATATCTGATTGTTGATGCCTTCCCTGCCGTGATGGGGGGCATAGACCGGGCAGACCGATTCGCATGGGGCATTGTCGCAGTGCTGGCACATCATGGGCAGAAAAATGATTTTTCGCATATCATCCGGATCAAGATAACGCTCGATCCGAAGCCAGGCCATTTCACGACCGGCCAGAATCTGTTTTTCACCCACCACGCCAATGTTGTTTTCGGCATAACAGGCGACTGTACAGGCGCCGCATCCGATACAGCGGTCCAGATCAACCACCATACCCCAGCGATACTCCGCATGCGGATGGGATGGATAAATATCCCGGCGGATGTCATAACCTTCGGGTATGGGCAGGGTGAGTGGGAAATCCCACATGCCGAGGCCCTGTCCGGAATGGGGTGATGGCGGATGACAGGTTTGAATGTCACAGGTCAGCGCGATGGCGCGACCGTGCTGGGTTCTGCTGCCGTCCAGATGCGCCAGCCCCTGGTTTTGCCCGAGTGCACGGACCTCTGAAAGCCGGACCTGATACGACGGTCCCCCGGTGACCGGATCTTGGCCTGGTGCAAGCAGTGTCAGAGGATTCTGTCCCTGATTTTGGGCATAGCGGCCATACCCGGTATGCCCCTGGCCCAAAGTCATGGCCACTGCGTCGGGATGGATACCGGGCCATTCGAAAACCGGGGCCTTTATGGCGCCGAAATCCGATTGAAATTGAATCACATCCCCCTGTTTCCACCCTCTGGCAGCCATGGTTTGGGGATGAACCTGAGCGACCGACTGCCAGCAGATCAGGGTCAACGGGTCCGGGGCTTCGTTGAGCCAGGGTTTGTTGGCCCCCCGGCCATCATAAAATCGCAGGGATGGAACTGCCATCACGATCAGTCCGGCGCCGGACCGGTCGGCCGTGCTGTCAGGCGCCATCCGGTCCAGGGGCAATTCACCGACCGATAGTCCGGGATTAAATGGCGGGCCTGCTGATTGGTTGAATATGCCGCCGGCCTGTACGGCATTCACCCAATCCCCGGGATTTTGAATATTCAATTGTCCGGCAACATGGGACTTGTAATCGGAAACGGGTTGTTGATCGCCAAAGGCGCAGCGAAGCAGCACATCGCCGATGGCGGGCGCATCGGTCAGTCGGCCCATCGCGGGCTGGAGGGTGCCGGTTACACAGGTTTTCCCTTCATAGGCATCCCAGGTTTCCAGGGGGAGTTGAATGGGGCATATCAGATCGGCCAGTTCAGCCGTTTCATCCATAAAATTGGTAAAACTGACCACAAAAAGTGATTCACGGGAGATGATTTCGGTCAAACGGCGGGCCGAAGGCAGGGTAAAGACAGGGTTGGTGTTGTGCAGCAGAAGCAGTTCGACCGGCTCTGAATCAATGGCTTCAAAAAATGCCGATACATCGGAGCGTCTGGCCGCGGATTCGATTCGATGGCGGTTCTGAAAATCGTGGCGGGGCAGGGCGGGGTCCAGGATCAGATTCAACAGACTGACACCGATATCGGTTTGCATGGCGGTGCGGCTGCCCATGCCGGGCCCTGAACCAAGAATCAGGGGCGATTCGGCATTCATGATGCGGTTTGACAGCATGTCAAAATCCGCCTCACGGATACCGGCCCGGCGACAGACTTCGGATCGGGTCAATGGATCGCAGATCCGGCTGATCTGGTTTTGAATCGGGCCCGGAATTTCTGCGCCACGTCCGCTGCTATGCAATTTCCGAATCAGACCAAACACCACAGCCGCTTCACTTCCGGGCCGGCAGGCCATCCAGTGATCGGCATTGGCCGCGGTCAGTGACTGAAACGGAGATATCTGAATGAAAACACCTTTCCGGCCGTTGTGCAGTGCATGCATCGCTTTGAATTTGCGGGCGTATTCGACCGGAGAGAGCCAGGTTTCCAGAAAATCGGCGCCAAAACCAACCAGGAGATCCGCCTGATCCATATGGTAGGATGGGAGAACCGGTGCACCAAAAACCATATCATGGGCGGCTTTCAATGATTCAAAAGCATGGGGTTCAAAGAGAAGGGGACCATCGGATTTCCACTGCTGCAACACGTCCTGAAACACCCTTGACAGCGTGTCTCCGACAACCTCGCTGATGAGACGAACCCGGTTGGGGCCATTTTGGCCGGCGGCCCGGGCCTTTTGGGTGATCAATTCCGCTGCCCGGGCAAAACTGACAGGATGCCATCCGCCGGATTCCCGGATCAGGGGCGTCTGAAGCCGGTCCGGGTTGTAAATACCCTGCAATGCGGCCTGCCCCCGCATACACAAAGCCCCCTGATTGATGGGATGGGCAGGGTTTCCTTCGAGTTTGATGACGCGGCCTTCCCTGTTTTTTGCCAGAATTCCGCATCCGGCAGGACATTCCCGGCAGGTGGATGCATACCACCCCGCTTTGCCCGTGACCATATCGTCCGGCGCATGAATGAGGCTGAAAAGCGTTTTTTCAGCCTCTGCCGTACAGCCGGCTGCAGCGGCGATACTGCCGATGCCGGAAATTTTAAGAAAGCGCCTTCGATTCATGATTCGGTCATGATCTCCGAAAGGTACAGATTGGGCTGGGAGGATTTTGGTCAGAACACTATTGGCAATTTTCTAAAAGCGTGACAGACAATTTTCAACTTAACAATCCCATATGTTATTGTCAAAAAAAAACCGATGGGTCTGGCTGATCGACTGCGTCCGATTGCGATATATAGACTATCAAGATAAAACCCTCGGCCATCCCCGACCGATACGCACCCCAAATATTTATCTTGAAAGCTATATATTTTTAAAGTAACCAAATTGCGATAGCAGGTAGTCATGTCGGCAAAGGGTGAAGTTAAAGGATGTTTTCAGTCGTCGCCGATCTTTATTCCATGAAGCCCCCGCTTTTGGGTTGTACTCACGTGGATGGAATGGCATCTTGACCAGGCTCTGGAATCAGGTGCTACAGATGAAGAGATATATGAAACGATCGATGTCGCCATCGAAATGGGAGGCGGTCAGGCAGGCGCAACCGCGCGTTTTGTTTTGAAGGCAATGGAATAATTCAGAAAAGCATATAACCTATTATTTGATTTTCATGGTGATGTTGTGAAACATATGTTTATGAAAAACATTGGACCAGTCCTGGTGGTTGTCTTGGCGGGATTGACTCTATCAGGATGTTCATCCGGAAAGGACTGGCGCACGGCAAGCCGGGAATCCGCAAAAATAGCGCCGGACCCTTCCGTCACGAAAGAAGCTGTTCTGCAGGTCTACGGCGCCGATGCCTGGGGCTGGCGCGGCTGGTTTGCCATTCACACATGGATCGCAGCCAAACGAACCGGTGAAACATCCTATACGGTGTATGATGTGGTCGGCTGGCGCAGCTATCGCGGGCAACCGGTCATGAATATTGCCCGGGACGTCCCGGACCGATACTGGTTCGGTGCGAAACCCCGCATTCTCAAGGAACATCGGGGGCCGGGCATCGACGACCTGATCGATGCAGTTGATGCGGCTGCCCGCTCTTACCCATGGAAAAAGACATACAAGGCCTTCCCAGGCCCCAACAGCAACACCTTCATTGCCTGGATCGCCAAGCAGGCGCCTACGCTGGAATTGGATCTCCCTTTTTCCGCCATCGGCAGCGGCTATGTTGAAATCGGGATTCATTTGCAGACTGGGGGCTATTGGTGACGGGTATTGACATATTGATTGCCATATTTTCAAATTGAGGATATTGACAGGGCATGCCACGGAAAGCGGCAATAGATGCCGCCGGAGCACTGCACCAATCATCGTGTGTGGAATCGGGCGTCGAAAAATGCTGAAAAACATTGAAAGTTTATGGCCGATCATTTAAAGGTTAGGTCTTTGCGGTGATAACATTTTGGGTTTATTTATTTCCATGCAAAACCTGTTTTCATGACAAACAAACAGTTAACCCGTTTACAGCATAACCGGACAGGAGAACAAATGAAACAGATCATTTATGGGGTTTTTCTGTGTTTCAGCATGATGGGCAATCTGGTCCATGCGGACGAAACCATCTCTGTAAGCGAAGCCACTCAGGCATGTATCGACTGCCATTCCTCATTTCATCCCGGAATTGTCGAAGACTGGAAAAAAAGCAGGCATTCTCAAATCACGCCGGAAACGGCCATGACCGTAACCGGACCCGGAAAAAAAATCAGCGCGGCCCAAATTCCGGAATCCCTGCAGAAAACATCCGTGGGGTGTGCGGAATGCCATACCCAAAATCCACAAGCCCACACCGACAGCTTTGAACACAACGGGTTTGATGTGCATGTCGTGGTCACGCCCAATGACTGTGCAACCTGCCACGCTGTGGAACGCGGTCAATATGACCGGAACATCATGGCCCATGCCTGGCAGAATCTGGCCGGAAATCCGATATATCAGGATTTGCAGCGGACCATCATCGGACGGCCGGAGATCAAAAACGGCGCTGTTCATTTTGGTCCGTCCGATCCGGTTACCGAGGCGGAAACCTGCTTTTACTGTCATGGAACAAAGCTGGTCGTCAAAGGACTTGAAACACGCGATACCGATGCCGGCGAGCTTGAATTCCCAATCATAGACGGCTGGCCGAATCAGGGGGTGGGTCGAATCAATCCGGATGGCAGCAAGGGCGCATGCTCCGCCTGCCATACCCGTCATCTTTTTTCCATGGAAACCGCCAGAAAACCGGCAACCTGTAAAGAATGTCACAATGGACCGGATGTCCCTGCCTACAAAGTCTATGACAACAGCAAGCATGGGAATCTGGCCTCGGCCCATTCCGGAAAATGGAATTTTGACAAAACCCCCTGGACTGTCGGAGAGGATTTTTCCGCGCCGACCTGTGCGACCTGTCACATCAGCCTGCTGACCAACACAGATGGCAATGTGGTGGCTGAACGAACGCATCAAATGAGCGACCGGCTGTCCTGGCGGATTTTTGGACTACCGTATGCCCATCCCCAGCCGAAAGAGCCGGATACATCCATCATCCGGAATAAAAACAATCAGTCCCTGCCCTGCGATCTGGACGGCGGGTTTGCATCCCAATACCAGATCGACCAACCCGAGCGTGCCAAACGGACGGCTGTTATGCAGGGCATCTGCAAAAGCTGCCATGACACCTCATGGGTCAACAGCCATTGGGCGCGTTACGAGCACACCATTCAGACCACCAACGCCGTCACCCGGACAGCCACGGATCTGATGCGGGACATCTGGAAAAAAGGTCTTGCCAGCGGTCCGGAAAAAAAGGCCAGTTTTTTCGATGAGCCCATTGAAAGAATGTGGAGCAGCATCTGGCTGTTTGACGCCAACAACATCCGGTTCACCTCGGCGATGGCCGGCGGCGGCGACTATGGCGTCTTTGCAGAGGGATATTACAATCTGTCCCGCAGACTGACAGAAATGAACGCATGGATGAAAAAATGATTTGAAGTCCCGGAAAACACCATTTCATGAAACCATTTGTCTATCTGATTCAGGCCGAATCCCGAATGCCTTACCCCGATCTGCCGGATGCAAACAATGACATCATCCTGTTGACCTGGGGAACACGGTCAGACGATGGGGATGACCTGTTTTATCCCGGCAGCTCCTGGAACGAGGGGCGAAACCGGCTTCTTGCAGAGGCCCGGCGCCGGGTTCGGGAGTGCGGTGAAAATTATCTGTATTTCATTTTTCTGGATGATGACATCACGATCAAGGAGGATACGGACCTGGCAAAACGCCTGGATATTCCCCTGACCGGAAATCCATTCCGGACATTTGAATCCTGTCTTTTGAAATGGGAACCGGCTGTTGGATATACCCGGTATTCCTGGCAATATACCGAGCCGGATCAGGAGGTCAATCTCGGTCATAATTTTGATGCCATTCTGAATGCATTTCACCGGGAAACCCTGTCTGTTCTGCTTCCCTATTACACGGGATTCGACGCAGAATCCTGGCTCTATTCCCAGCACCTGATCAACCATCTCTGTACGCTTTTGTACCATCCACACCGGATCCAGTTCAATGTGATCCTGACCCGGAACAACAGCCGTCGAACCTATTCCCAGCGCAAACGCTACTGGCACATACCGACCACGTTTCTGGCCAATGCAATCCGGTCCAGTCTGGTCAGTCGCCTGAATCTGATCGCGCCGAACACGGCCGTTCCGGATTTCGGTCAGCCATTAAAAAAGCAGCATGCCTACACCATTTCAGAAACAGATCAGCATATCCATTTTGATTTTCGACATCCATTTGTGTATTATCGGCAAAACGGGCTGAATGTATCCCGAAAGCCCTTGACCGGTCCGCATCGCCGGTTTGCCGTATGCATGTCCGGCAGTTGCCGCGGTCTTTCAAAAACCTGGAAAAATATTCGTGAAAATCTCTTGAAGCAACTTCCGGAATATGATCTGTTTATTGCAACACCAGATGACAGCCATTCCGATCAGGCCAATCTGTTGAATCCCGCCGGTTTGTATATTGAACCGGATCATGCCATCGATGAAACCGGTCTGGTCAACCGGAAAAACTGCCTGCTCAAGACCGGTGTGCAGAAATATCTTCAGCAGTTGAACGGCCTGAAACAGGTCATGCAACTGCAAAAAGATCATGCCCGAAAAACCGGCAAAGTCTATGATGCCGTCATCCGCTGCCGACCGGATGTTCTGTATGTCCGTCCGGTAAATAATCTGTGCGGTCTTGATCTGCAGTATCTGTATTGCCCGGACTTTCATCAGTTTGATGGGGTAAATGATCGTTTTGCGCTGGGAAAGCCGGTAGATATGGATGTTTACATGAATAAACTTGACGAATTTCATGAATATGTTACAGACTGGTATCGGTCAAATCCCAATGCCCCTCTGGTCAGCGCAGAAATGTTTACGGCAGGCCATCTGAGAAATCATGGAATTTCAATTCGAACCCTTCCGGTTCATTTCAACCGGGTCAGAGATCATGGGGTCAAGCACGATGTTTCAGAATAATACGCGATCCAATGAACGCCATCATGTCAGCCGGCTGGTGGTACTGCCCTTTAAAAAATCGCTGGAAATTGCCGTCAAAAGCATTCAGGTGCGTTTTTTTCGCTCCATGATCACCACCATCAGCCTGATATTGGCTGTATCCTTTCTCAGCTTTACGACCGTCAGCACAGAACTGGTCAATGGCCTGTTATCTGCCGGAAATCCGGAATGGCGACAGTCGCTGGTTCGATCCGGGTATGATATCCCTGCGGATCAGACCAGCGTAAGCAGCAGCCCCAAGCAGCGATGGATCATTTTTCTGTCGCTTTTGGCCTGTGTGGTGGGTATTGTCAATTCACAACTGATGGCCGTAACCGAACGGTTCCGGGAAATCGGCACCATGAAATGCCTGGGGGCACTGGATCGCTTCATTCTCCGGCTGTTTCTGCTGGAAGCCGGAATTCAGGGGATTATCGGCGCCGGGGCCGGAGCAACAGCCGGCGCGTTGGTCGCCATTTTGAACGGCTGGATCCGATATGGAAACGCCTCGCTGTTTCAATTGTCCTGGACTCAGACAATCGGTTCGATCGCTGCAGCAACCGGCGTCGGCTGCCTGCTCAGCCTGATCGGAGTCATGTATCCGGCATGGATCGCAGCCCGAATGCAACCCGTGGAGGCCATGCGGGTGGAACATTGATGAAAAGGGGGAAACCGTGACGTCACCGTCAGACAGCAGCATCACGCTAATGGAATATGCCCTGGGTCAGGAGCAATTGGAACACATTGAACGGATTCTTCAAAAAGACATCATCAATATCGGCGCCCATTTTGTCATGCTGATTGACATGGCTGGAAATGTGATCGCACTCTGCGATAATGGGAAAACCCGAATTGACGCTTATTCTCTGGCTGCTTTGGCCGCAGCCAATTTTGGTGCGGTTGAGGCCATGGCCAGACTGGTGGGTGAATCCGAATTTTCTCTTTTGTTTCACAAGGGTGAACAGGAGAGTCTTCATTTTTACAAAATCACGTCGGATTTGCTGCTGATCACCCTTTTTGGACGGGATATCACGCTGGGCCTGCTGCGCATGAAAGCGGCAGATACCGCCAGGCGAATTCGCGAAATCTGGAAATAGACCAAAACGATTCTCAAGGCAAGGATGGCATCTTGGCATTTATCAATATCAAAAATCGGGAAATTCAGGCCAAGATTGTATATTATGGTCCGGGAAGGGGCGGAAAAACCACCAATCTGGAACAAATTTACAAAATCTTCCGAGAACGGATTCCATCAGAGATGGTCAGCATCAAAACCCATGGTGACCGAACCCTTTTTTTTGATTTTTTGCCGTT
This sequence comes from Desulfatirhabdiaceae bacterium, assembly GCA_050179135.1. Classification (GTDB taxonomy): domain Bacteria; phylum Desulfobacterota; class Desulfobacteria; order Desulfobacterales; family Desulfatirhabdiaceae; genus UBA4064. The sequence goes on from JBFXFK010000044.1 coordinate 16,229, forward strand.
TGAGGTGGGTAAAATCAAAGGGTACAATGTGCGCGTTCTTTTATACACCGTACCGGGCCAGGTCAAATATGATGCAACCAGACGACTGGTTTTGAAAGGCGTAGACGGCGTGGTGTTTGTCGCAGACTCGCTGGCGGTTCAACGGGAGCGGAACGTTCAGGCATTTCAAAATCTTCAGGAAAATCTGGCGGCATACCGGAAAGACATTGCCCAAATTCCCCTTGTAATTCAATACAACAAAAGGGATCTGGCGGATAAGGGGATTCCTCTGATTTCGGTGGAAGAACTTGAAGCGGATCTGAATTCGGTATGCCGGGCGCCTTCCATACCCGCCAGTGCATTGACAGGAGACAATGTTGTGTTGACCCTGAAAAAAATCATTTCCCTGACAATGACATCGTTACAGAAATCCTTATAAATCGGAGGGAGTCATGGCAGACGCCTCATCATCACTTCAGAATTCATACATCGGATTATCTGATTCGGAATCCGGTTCCGAACCGGATTCGAATTCCCATAATATGCCGCATTCTGACCAATTCTCTCCGCTGCAACCGCTGAAGGCCATTGTACTCTCATTGGACTGGGAGATTTCAGACAATACCATTTCAAGTTTTTTGTTGGAAGTCCAGAGACTGAATACCATCATGCAGGGAGATGCGGTTGTTCAGAAATTTCTTCAGCTCCTCGATTCCCTGGGGAAATACGTATTCAGGCGGAAAAATATGGTTCACCCCGACTCGATACGGCTGCTGCATTCCGCATATGAAAGCCTTGAGCAGGTTCTGTTAAACCCGGACATGGATGAAGCTGCCCGACGGAGTCTGCTATTCCATCAATTGGCCGAATACCGGAAGCTGAAGGAAAAAGTATCTCCCCAGCCGGATGACCAGGCTTCAAAACCAGTGTCTGAGACAACCATTTCCGAGGGGGAATCCGACTCCGGTTCCAAACTGAAAGCGCCTGTTCCCATTCCGGATATGCCCGAAGAAAAATCCGGTTCAGCAAAACCGGAAACCATGCTCCCGCCGGCTGCCCCCCCGTTGCATCCTCATGAGGCATTCAGCCTTGCCCTTGATGAAATCAAATACATGATTCAAGCCGAATTTCGAGCCATTCGGGCAGAAATCCATCTGTGGCGAATGGAAAAATAATCACTCATGAACGCATCAACACAACCCATGGAAAACGAAATTCAGACCCTGTTGCGTGAGGCCGATCTGTATCAGGCCATGGGGCTTTATGAGGAAAGCCTCAAAATTTATACAAAACTGATTTCCAGAACCGGAGATCTGAATCCGGAGCTTCAGAAAGAGATTCTTCAACGAATATCCATTGCCAGACACCATCTTCACGAGATCGAAGCCGAAAAGCCGACCATTTTTTCGACAAAAGAACTTTCAATTCTTCAACAGAGTCAGGCGACAGAAGAAACAGTTCCGGACATGCTGGAAAGTGGCCAGGCCCTGGTCGATCTGGGTCTTTTTAAAGAGGCGGCATCGGAATATCAGAAGGCCTTTCAAAAAGAAGTCAACAATCCGGACTGCCTGCATCGCTATATGGAATGTCTGTTTCGGCTGATGACGCCCAGGCAGGTTTTGGAACAGGTGTCATTGGTGATTGAGCGTCACGCACCGGATAACAAAATCAGGGCCGGGATTCTGATGCTGATCGGAACAGCACTTGAAAAGCGGGATCAGAAAGATCTGGCATTGGAGGTACTGAAATCCGCACTGTCATTGGACCCGGAAAGCAGTGAGATTGATGCCCGGCTGAATGCCCTGATGACACAACTGACGCCGGGTTCCCGTTATGATCATCTCATCAATCAGAATCTGATTACGCCCGGTCAACTTCAGCGGGCACTGATTCAGGCTCAAAAGTCCCATAAGAGCGTGGAATCTGTTTTGATGGATGAATTTCATATCGCCAAAGCGGATATCGGAAAGTCACTGTCCCTGTTTTATGGATGCGCATTCAAATCTTTTGATCCCAAAACACCCATGCCCCATGAACTGGTATCCAGCCTGAAAAAATCTTTTCTGATGCATGACATGTGGGTCCCCATCAGTTGGGGAAAAAACGGTATCGAAATCATTGTTGACGATCCACGGGATATCCGCAAAACCGATCACATCCGCGCATTGATCAAATCACGTAATATTATCATTTACGTTGGAATCCGGGAGGACATCGAACAATTCATCCACCTGTTGTATCAGGCTAACCCATCCCGGTCCGTTGAAGAATCGATTGATCTGGAAAGTCTGATTCCGGATATTGCGTTTGATGAACCGGAAGAAATCGATCAGGAGCTGGCCTCTCTGGATGAAAATGCCAGCCAGGTTGTTCGGCTGGTCGATCAGATCATGGTCACCGCTTATCGAAACGGGGTATCGGATATCCATATCGAACCATCCGCAATCACCGGCAAAACCGGAATCCGCTTTCGCATGGATGGGGTGTGCCAGGAATATCTGAAGGTTCCCAATACCATGGCCAAAGGTCTGTTGAGTCGGATCAAAATTATGGCCAATCTGGATATATCGGAACGCAGGCTGCCCCAGGATGGCAAAATCAGTTTCAAACGCAAAAATATTCCCCCTTTTGAGTTGCGGGTGGCCACAATTCCGACTGCCGGTGGATATGAGGATGCCGTACTCCGCATTCTGGCCAAGGCCGGCGCCATGCCCCTGGAAAAAATGGCCCTCAATTTTCGAAATATGCAAATCATGCAGCGGATTCTGGTACAGCCCTATGGACTGATTCTGGTTGTGGGGCCAACCGGGTCCGGCAAAACCACAACCCTTCATGCGGCCCTGGGTCATATCAACAAGCCCGGAATCAAAATCTGGACAGCGGAAGATCCGGTTGAAATCACCCAGTTGGGGCTGCGGCAGGTTGAGGCAAAACCCAGAATCGGACTGGATTTTGCCAGAATCATGCGGTCATTTCTGCGCTCGGATCCGGATGTCATCATGATCGGTGAAATGCGGGATGAAGAAACCGCATCCATCGGCGTCGAAGCATCCCTGACCGGCCATCTGGTATTTTCAACCCTTCATACCAACAGCGCACCGGAAACCGTGACCCGGCTTCTGGACATGGGGATGAACCCGCTGAATTTCTCGGATGCATTTCTGGGCGTACTGGCTCAGAGACTGGTCCGGACACTCTGCAAAAAATGTCGCAAGGCTTATAATCCCACTCAGGAAGAATTTGACGACATTGTTACGGCCTATGGCCCTGAGGATTTTCGAAGAACAGTGGTTGTCTGGTCAAAAGACTTGACGTTGTACAGGGCTGTGGGCTGTGAAGAATGTTCCGGCAGCGGATACAAGGGCAGAATGGGAATTCATGAGCTGATGGAGGGAACACCAGCCATCAAGCGTCTGATCAAAAAACAGGCGTCATCGGAAGCATTGTTTGCCCAGGCCAGCTCAGAGGGGATGGCAACATTAAAACAGGATGCCATACAAAAAATGCTTCAGGGCCTGACCGACATCAAGGAGGTCAACCGGGTATGCATTGCGTGATACCATGTTGACAATAAATGAAATTTTTTACAGCATTCAGGGCGAATCACTTCAGGCCGGATTACCCTGCGTGTTTATCCGGCTGTCAGGCTGCAATCTTCGCTGTGCCTGGTGCGATACCCGGTACGCGTATTTCGAAGGGCAGGATATGGCCATTGGCGATATCATGGAGGCGATATCCGCCTATCATCCGTGCAGGCTGGTCGAAATAACGGGTGGTGAACCCTTGATTCAGGCTGAAACACCCGTGCTGATTCACTGTCTTCTGGAAAATGGATACGCGGTCCTGATGGAAACCAATGGCAGCCTGAATATCGACCGGGTGGACCGGCGGTGTGTCCGGATTGTGGATATCAAATGCCCGTCAAGCGGCGAAGACGATCACAACGATCTGCACAATCTCAACCGGATGTCGGAGCTGGATCAACTGAAATTTGTCATCGGATCGCGGGTCGATTACGAATTTGCCAGGACCATGCTTCATAAAAAACCGGTATGGGTAAAAGACGATCATATCCTGTTTTCACCCGCAAACCGTCTGGTATCACCGGCGCAACTGGCAAAATGGATACTGGACGATGGACTGGGGGTCAGGCTTCATCTGCAACTGCATAAAATCATCTGGCCCGACATCAATCGCGGCGTATGAGGTCTTATTGACATGACTGGCGACAAAAAAGCCGTTATTCTTTCCAGTGGCGGCATAGACTCGACAACGGTTATGGCCATTGCCTGCCATGACGGATATGAACTGTACAGCCTGAGTTTCGACTATGGCCAACGACACCGGTATGAATTGAATGCCGCCAGAAAAATAGCCGATGTCTTTCAGGTTGTCAGACATCTGGTGGTTCAGGTGGATATGAAGGCCATCGGCGGATCGGCGCTGACCTCTGATCTGGCTGTGCCAAAATCCCGCGAGCTTCAATCCATGAGCCGGGATATTCCCATCACCTATGTTCCGGCCCGAAACACCATTTTTCTGTCCTATGCACTGGCATGGGCGGAAGTCCTGGAATCATCGGATATTTTTATCGGTGTCAATGCGGTTGACTACAGCGGTTATCCGGATTGCCGGGCGGAATACATCCAGGCATTTGAACATATGGCCAATCTGGCCACCCGATCCGGTGTCGAAGGTAAAACCCGGGTCAAAATTCAGGCCCCCCTTCTTTATCTGGACAAGTCACAGATCATTCATAAAGGACTGGCGCTGGGAGTGGATTATGCCCTGACCCACAGTTGTTATGATCCGGGACCGGATGGGCTGGCCTGCGGTCAGTGTGACAGTTGTATTCTACGAAGAAATGGATTTATTAACGCCGGTGTGATTGACCCGACGCGGTATCAGTCATCAGCGATGTAATATCCGGCCAGGGAACTTCATGAGCATGAGGGGGGGGCTCAGCGCCGGATTTTTGGCATATTATTTTTTTTTATTCTTGTAACACCTTGAATCTGAAGCATGATCACACTGGAGAGAATCAGCAGGCCGCCGCTCCAGAAACGCCAGTCAACCGGTTCGGACAGAAAAACAATACCCAATATGGATGTAAAAATGAGTTCTGTCATCATCAGAATGCCACTTTCCCAGCTTTTGCAATATCGAATGCCATTGGTCATGAGCAGTTGACCGAACAGGGATGCGGTGACAATGATCAAAATAAACCCCCAGTCCCTTCCGGTGGCGGGCATTCCGGGATTTTTGATGAACATTGGAAAGGTGATCAGAGTCCCCAGCAGACAAAAATACAGATAAATGGTGACGGTGCCATGATCATGTCTCAGTTTTTTGATGACGGTCACGGTCAGCCCGGCAAAAATTGCGCCGAGAACCCCCATCACCTGCCCCAGGACATTTCCCTCCAGCTTGAAGTCAAACAGAACCGCAACGCCTGAAATGGCGATCAAAACCCAGAAAAGTTCAGCCAACGTGATTTTCTCACCGAATAGAAGCAACGAAAACAATGCGGTAAATGCTGGAAATGAAAAGAAAAGCACCATCGCTGTCGATATCGGAATCAGCCGGATGGCCGTGATGATCGATAAAAAGGCAATTGAGCCAACAATGCCCCTAACAATCAAGAGCGGAATGTTGTTCCCCCGGAAGGGATTTTGATATCGACCGGAAATGGCGATACAGAAAATCATGTTGGATAAAAATCGGTAAAACGCAATATCCCATATCCGGAACTGGGGATCGATCAGTTTGACGGTGCCATCCATTATGGCAAACATCAATGACGACAGCAGCAGCATGGCAGGCCCGATATGGGATGACACAAAGGTGATCATATGGCGTCGCAGCCCTTGAATGTGATGGAATTACCGTGAAAACACAAAAAAAGTTTTGGGTTAAAGATTGATTTTCGTCCAGGCTGTGAACCGCTTCAATCAGAAAGACTCAGCAGCCGGTTGAGTCCGATCAGGAAAAAAGTATACGCCTGAGGCTGCTCACGGACAGTTCCCATAAACGCCATTGCAAGCCGTTCGGCTTTTTTCTTCCAGATCGGGTCATGGGTGATTGTTGCCAGCGTGACCAGGTTATACAGGGTGACGGAATTGGCGGATGGCAACGCCCCGTCATAGATTTCCTTGGGCCTTACCGGCAGGTCGTTGTCACGCAATGCACTGGTAAAAAAGCCGCCTTCTGCCTCATCTGCAAATTCGGATTCCATGTTCGCCTGCAGTCGAACCGCCTCCGACAGATAGTCCGGATTGGCATCTGCCTGATAGAGATTGAGCAGGCCGTGGATCAGAAATGCATAATCATCTGCAAGGGCCAAAATGCCGGATTCACCCAGCCGGCGGCGGTGAAGCAGCCTGCCGGATGAATCCCGCATCTCCCGCAATATCCAGTCTGCTGCTGTTTCTGCCATTTTCAAATATTCCGGATTCTTCAGAATCTGAGAACCCTGAGCCAACGCTGCGATCATCAGACCGTTCCAGTCTGTCAAAATTTTATCATCCAGAAGGGGCCGGATACGGGTTTTACGAATATCTGAAAGACGATCGCGAATGTTGTTCCAGTCTTTCTGTAGCCTGGATTCTTCCATCTTCAGGCTGTCAGCCCACTGATGCAATGGCCGTCTCAGATAAAGAATGTTTGATCCTGCTGCCTGCCCTGTGGCTTCATCATGGAAATTGCCATCGGCCCGGATATCAAATATCTTTTCCCACAGGTCTGCTTCCGGACCAGCGGCGCGTTTAAACTCATCCCGATGCCAGACATAAAAGCGCCCTTCCTCCCCTTCGCTGTCCGCATCCTCGGCGGAATAGAAAACACCTTCGGGAGACATCATATCCCGTTTCAGGTAGGTAAAAATATCCCGGGCCGTCTGAGCAAATACCGGATGTTGTGTTGATGCGAATGCATTCAGATATGCCATGGATAACAGGGCCTGATCATAAAGCATTTTTTCAAAATGCGGCAGAATCCATTTCTCGTCTGTTGAATATCGATGAAACCCAAATCCCACATGATCCCATATCCCACCGTTTCGCATGGCCAGAAGCGTTTTTTCCACCATCGGAACAGCCGCCGGATCACCTGCGGATTGCGCCCACTGAAGCAGAAACAGAAGCCGGTGGGGAGTCGGAAACTTGGGGGCAGACTCAAACCCGCCGTAATTGACGTCAAAGCGTTGCTTCAGCCAGCCAAATGCTGTGCGGGACAATGAATCATCCAGTTGGGTTGAAGATGAAAAGGTAAATGTGGTCTTCAGATACCCGGTCATCTGTGCTGCGGCATCCACGATCCGTTGCCGCTGACCGTGCCACATCCCGCTCAACTGGCGGCACAGATCAATCATGCCGGGTTGTCCGAACCGGCTGGTCAAGGGGATATAGGTGGCGGCAAAAAATGGTTTTCTGTCCGGCGTCAAAAAGACCGAAAGGGGCCAGCCGCCCTTGCCGGTGATCAGATTGCAGGCGGCCATATAAACTGCATCGATATCGGGTCGTTCCTCACGGTCCACCTTGATGCAGACAAACGAATCATTCAGATTTCGGGCGGCCTCCTCGTTTTCAAAGGATTCGTGCGCCATAACATGGCACCAGTGGCAGGTGGCATATCCAATGGATACAAACACCGGTTTGTCCGCCAGCCTGGCCTGTTCAAAGGCCTCATCACCCCATGGATACCAGTCTACCGGATTGTGGGCATGCTGTAACAGATAGGGGCTTTTTTCATGAATCAATCGATTATGTTTCATAACGGTCTCCTTATGTCTTAAGAACACAGTTATGGTATGCATGAAAGCGGTGTTGGCAAGCGTAGCGATGGCTGGATCATCCGGCTACCAGGTGCTGAACGGAAATTCTGCTGATAATGGATTCGACTGCGGTTTCGGCAAACTTTTTCAACCATTCCAGTTTTTTTTCTTCGGGGCGAACCACTTCAAAGTCTCCCGATATGCCGGCTGTTTCGGCAGCCCAGTCAATGGCATCTTCCAGATTGCCCAACCGGTCCACCAGACCCAGTTCAAGCGCAGTCTCGCCGGACAGGATTCTTCCATCCGCAACCGAACGAATTTTATCAATTTCCATGTTTCGTCCTGCGGCAATCGCGTCAATAAACTGTCGATGGATCTGATCGGAAAAATTCTGAAGCAGTTCCCGGTCCGCATCGGTCATTTGTCGCATGGGTGAGCCGGTATCCTTGAATGTGCCGCTTTTGATGACAACCGGCGCCAGGCCGATTTTTTTCAGAATTTCTTCCAGGTTGGTAAAACTCATGATCACGCCGATGCTTCCGGTGATGGTTCCGGGATTTGCCACAATTCCCCTGGCGCCGGCAGCGATGTAGTAGCCCCCGGATGCCGCAAGCGCTCCCATGGATGCAATGACCGGCTTGACCGGAAGGGTTTTTTGAAGTTCACGATATATTTCCTGGGAAGGTCCAACGGATCCACCCGGTGAATCTACCCGCACGACAATGGCCCGAACCGACGCATCCTTCCGAAATGTTTTGATGTTCTTGAGAATGTCGGTTGATTCCATGATATAGCCGGTCACCTCGATCACGCCGATTTTGTCGTTGTCTGCGGTATCAAATTCAGTCAGACCGGTTTGATTCAGAACAATGGCAACCAGCAGGGTAACCGTCAGAAAAACAGATGCACAGATTGTGCTGAATATGAGAAGAAAAAAAAGATAGGGATGTCTGCGGGAAAACATGGCTGATATCTCACTGAATGATGGTGGTCAGCCGGCTGTCAGGAAGTCGTAAAGGACCACGATATCCTGACCTGCCGACTTTCGGATGGTTGAATAATATTCTCAAAACGGCATGAAATTATGGATCTTTTTTACGGTAAACGCTCAGGAAGAACGCTAACGGCCAAATCGCCTGAAAGCGGACTGTCCACTGGCCACTGATTACTGGCCACTATTTTATCGGCAAACAAAAAAGGGGACATTGAAACACGCAACTGCACCGGTTTCAGGTCCCCTTTTTGATATGCGAAAAACAGTAACGCGTTTAGCCGCTGAATTTTTCCTGGAGATTTTCCCGCAGAATTTCACCAAATTCGGAAGATGCCGGCTTCAGGCTGCTGACATATTCTGTCAAAAGGGTATGATCATCATCAATTTCAAGACGCTTGATCGATAGTCCGATTCGTCTTTCTTCGGTATTGATGTTCATGACCTTGGCAGTGATCGCATCGCCGACATTGAATTTGCCAACCGGCGTCTTGATCTTTTCCTTGCTGATTTCAGAGACATGAACAAGGCCTTCCACCCCTTCCTCCAGCTCGACAAAAACACCAAAGTCGGTCAGGTTGGTAATGGTTCCGGTGATCACCGTTCCCACTTCATAGCGTTGTGTAACCGTCTTCCAGGGATCATCATTCAATTGTTTGATGCCCAGTGAAAACCGTTCGCTGTCCTTGTCGATATCCAGAACAATTGCCTGAACCACATCGCCTTTCTTGTAGAGATCAGATGGATGTTTGATCCGCTTGGTCCAGGAAATATCGGAAATATGAACCAGGCCATCAATGCCTTCATCAATTCCGATAAAAATGCCGAAATCCGTTATATTTTTGATCCGGCCCTCGATCGTGGTGCCGATCGGGTATTTTTCGCTGATCACGTCCCACGGATTGGGTGCAACCTGTTTCATGCCCAAAGAAATGCGTCTGTTTTCCGGCTTGATATCCAGAACCACGGCATCAATTTTGTCGCCGACAGACATGACCTTGGAGGGATGTCGAATCTTCCGGGTCCAGGACATTTCAGAAACATGAATCAGTCCCTCGATGCCTTCTTCGAGTTCGATGAATGCACCATAGTCGGTCAGGCTGACCACCTTGCCGGTGATCCGTGTGCCAACCGGATATTTGCTGATGGCAGACAGCCATGGATCTTCACTTAATTGTTTGATGCCCAGAGAGACCCGTTCTTTTTCGACATCCAGATTGAGGACCTTGACCGTAATTTCGTCTCCGACCTTGAAAAGCTCTGATGGATGTTTGACCCGGCCCCAGGAAATGTCGGTAATATGAAGCAATCCGTCCACGCCGCCCAGATCGACAAACACGCCGTATTCCGTAATATTTTTGACAACACCATTCAGAATCTTGCCTTCATGGATGGATGTCAGTGTTGCAGACCGCTTGGTTTCGCGTTCCTGCTCGAGCAGAATCCGCCGTGACAGAACGATGTTGCTTCGCTTGCGGTTATATTTTAAAATTTTGAATTCAAAGGTTTTTCCCACCATTTCATCCAGGTTGCGAATCGGGCGAAGGTCTGCCTGAGACCCCGGCAAGAAGGCCTGAACCCCGACGTCAACCGAAAAACCACCCTTTACGCGGGCCAGGATGACACCCTGAATGATGCCGTCATTTTCATGGATTTGTTTGATTTCTTCCCAGACCTTGACCTTGGCGGCCTTTTCTTTGGACAGGATGACAACCTCGTTTTCGTCATCCCACCATTCCACCATGACCTCAACCGGATCGCCAGCCTTTGCGGTGATATTTCCCGTTTCATCCCGAAACTCGTTGATGCGGATTTGTCCCTCGGATTTGTAACCGATATCAACCAGAACAAAGTCTCTGTCAACCGAGATGATTCTGCCGGTGACCACTTCTCCTTCTGCGAAACGTTTGAAGCTTTCCTCATACATTTCCATCAGGCTGTCCATCGTGTCGCCGGAATCCATGTTGTCCTCATAAACAGCATCTTCGGCTGCCTGTGAAACTTCCGGGTTCTGGTCTTCCATTTTCAAATCGGATTGCATGACTACTGTTTCTGAAACGGTTTGATCTGGTTGTTCCTGGATTGTTTGATTGTGCTCTTCCATGAAAAAAAGTTCCCCCTGAACCAATATGAAATATTATGCCTTATAGCATATCTGGACATTTTTAGCAGACTATTATTAAAAATACAATCAATAAATTACGCATTCAGAGGATAAGGCTCGAAAAGCAGGTCAGTCCACACATGGACGTTGCGTTTTTTACCGCTGCGACGACTGCCCGTTCCATGACTCTGGCGCCCAGCAACCCGACAACGCTGACATCTGCGGCAACAGAGCCGGTTGACATGGCAAAAATCGTATCGCCATCAACCATCGAATGCGCGGGTCTCATGGTTCTGGCATATCCGTTCTGGGACATGGCGGCCAGCTTGGTTGCCTGCGCCTTTGTCAGCGATGCATTGGTAGCGACCACGCCAATTGTCGTGTTGCCGCTGAAGAGGTTTTTTTTGTCGGCATAAGATTGAATCATGACCGTTTCCGTATCCTCAATTGACAACAGATCTTCGGAAAGAAGGCCTGCAATTTTTTTTCCGGACAGCGGGTCAATGACATCGCCCAGACAGTTGACGGCCACAATCGCGCCGATTTTCAGTTCGCCGATCTGGAGGGCATACCATCCCAGTCCGCTTTTCATGGCCCGATTCATCCCCAGAATTTTTCCCAGGGTGGCGCCGGTTCCGGCACCGATACATCCCTGCCTCCGATCCGGATTTTCCGCATTCAAACAGGCCTGATATCCCATGTCCCTGTCCGGCCTGACCCGGTGGTCTCCAATTAACAGATCAAACAATACGGCCCCGCATACGATGGGCACCCGGGTCACCTGAACATCGAAACCAATCTGTCTTTCTTCCAGATAGGACATGACGCCGCCTGCGGCATCCAGTCCGAATGCACTGCCCCCGGCCAGAAGGATGCCATGAACCGTCGATACCAGATTCACCGGGTCCAGAAGATCGGTCTCCCGTGTTCCAGGCGCGCCACCGCGAACATCAACGCCGGTTGTAGCCCCTGTTTCGCAAAGAATCACGGTGCAGCCTGTTGCTGCATCCAGGTTTTGCGCATGGCCGACCTGAATTCCGTCAATTTCCACAAATTCAATTTCTTTAATCATTCTTTCAATTTCCTGTGAATGAGGGCGTGAGGAAACAGCAGAAAATGGAAGGGATTTTCCGAATGAGGATTAATACAGCAAAACCGGTTAAACTGCAAAATTCATTTTTTGATATCCGATAGAGAAAATCAAGAACGAATTGGTTCGGTCATCAAATCAATACAGGCGATTATCGTCTTTTGGCAACACCATTTGACCGGTTAAATTGACTTTATCCATGATTTTAAGATATTGTGATTGCCCGATCCTGTTCAATCCGAAAATAAGGAAAACGCCATGACCGATTCCAGCGGGAATCATGAGCTCTCATTAGCATTGGATTATGTTCAATATACCTGCCAGAATGTCTTTTTAACCGGCAAGGCGGGCACCGGCAAAACCACGTTTTTGCATACCCTGAAAAACCAGTGTCCCAAACGCATGATTGTGGTGGCCCCCACCGGAGTGGCCGCGGTCAATGCCGGCGGGGTGACCATTCATTCGTTTTTCCAGTTGCCATTCGGTCCCATTCTGCCGGACCATGTCGGCGCCGGAAACGCTCCGGAATCGGTCAGGCCGGGCAGCCAATACCGCTTCAGCCGCCAGAAGATCGACATCATCCGAAGTCTGGATCTCTTGATCATTGACGAAATCAGCATGGTGCGCGCCGATCTGCTGGATGGCATCGATGCGGTGCTGCGCCGCTTTCGCCCGGGAGACAAGCCATTCGGGAACGTGCAACTGCTGATGATCGGCGACATGCAGCAACTGGCGCCGGTGGTCAAGGAAGATGAATGGCAGGTCCTGCGTGAGCACTATGAGACCATGTTTTTTTTCAGCAGCCTGGCCCTTCGCCAGACCGGGATGGTGAGCATCGAGCTGAAACACATCTACCGGCAGCGTGATGCTGATTTTATCGATCTGCTGGGCAAGGTTCGAAACAACCGCATGGATGACGCGGCGCTGACCCTTTTGAACCAGCGATGCCAACCGGATTTTTCCAAACAGGGGCCGGAAGGCTACATCACCCTGACCACCCATAATCATCAGGCCGACCGGATCAATGCGGCCCGTCTGGCGGATTTGCCCGGTCGCGAGAAACGGCTGCGCGCCACAGTGGAAGGGGATTTTCCGCCGTATGCCTTTCCCACGGTGGAAGAACTGGTGCTCAAGCCCGGGGCTCAGGTGATGTTTGTCAAAAATGACAGTTCCCCGGAAAAACGCTATTATAATGGAAAGATCGGCCGCTTCAGGAATATGCGCGAGGATGCGCTGATGGTCGAATGTCCGGATCTTTCCGAGCCCATTGCCGTGGAGCCGGCCGAGTGGAAGAACGTCAAATACACCATCAACGCAGAAACCAAAGCCATTCAGGAATCCGAATCCGGCAAATTTACCCAGTATCCCCTCAAACTGGCCTGGGCAATCACGATTCACAAAAGCCAGGGCCTGACATTTGACAAGGCCATCATCGATGCGCGGGCCGCATTTGCAGACGGTCAGGTGTATGTGGCCCTCAGCCGCTGCCGCACCCTCGACGGGCTGGTGCTCAGCTCCCCCATTGAACAGCGCAGCATCAAAAGCAGCGCCGTGGTGGAGGCGTTTGTCCAAACCATCGACCAGGACGCGCCCGGACCGGACCAGCTCCAGTCGGCCAGACGGGATTACCAGTTGGCGCTTCTCGACGAACTGTTTGATTTTTCACAGATCTGGCGCTGTCTGCTGACCTGTATCAAAATCGCCAACGAACACAAATCCATCCTATTGGGAGCCACCCCCGCTTTTTTTGCCGCCATCCTGGAGCCGGTCAAGGATCAGATAACGGGTGTTGCGGACAAATTCGCCATTCAGCGCGCCAGAATCGCCAGTGACACCCGTGATCCCGAATCCTGTCCACGGCTTCAGGAAAGGGTCTGCAAGGCAGTGGCGTACTTTGCCGAAAAAATCAAATCCCTGGTGCTATCCCCCCTGAACGCATTGGTGGTGGAAACCGACAACCAGGAGGTGAGAAAAGCCCTGACCGCAGCCATTGACGCGGCGCGGACCCAGGCCACAGCCAAACAATACTGCCTCGATTCCTGCCGGTCAGGCTTTGTTTTCGCCGATTATCTCAAAAACCGAAGTCTGGCCCAATTTCAAAAACCGGCGGATCGATCCGGGCAGACAAAGGCCGGAACACCGGTTCCGGACACGGTGGCGCATCCCGAACTGTTCCAGTTGCTCAAAAAGTGGCGGCTTGAAACCGCCGAAAAAGCGGATCAGCCGGCATTCTGGGTTCTGCACAATGCGGTGCTGGCGGCGATCGCCAACCAGCTTCCGGCAACCCCTGCGGAACTGGTTGCCATCAAGGGCCTGGGGGGGAAAAAGGGCAAAACCTATGGGGGGGAAATTCTGGGGATGGTGGCGGAATATTGTGGGAAAAGGCTGAAGGCTGAAGACTGAAGGAGATTTTATTTAAAAATGCGGTTTTGGACCGTTTTGCATATAATCATATTGATTTCAATAACAGATGGAATTATTCTACCCGACCGGTTCATTTGAAATCTCAAATATGAAATCTGAAATTCCATTTAAAAGGAGACGCCATGTTTTATTCCGTTAAAATCAGGCTGCTGGTTCTGACCATTTTTCTGGCCCTGGCGCCACTGGGTTCTGTATGTGCCGATGATGTCACAGATTCGATCAATGAAGCCTTGAAGCAGTACGAGAATGGCGAGTTTGCCGATGCCGTACAAAGCCTGGATTATGCCTCACAGCTTATCCGTCAGAAAAAAGGCGGCCAACTGGAAGCCTTTCTGCCTGCTCCCCTTGCCGGATGGAAAGCGGAAGAGGCCCAGTCCTCTGCTGCCGGAGCCGCCATGTTTGGTGGTGGCGTGACAGCAGAACGGTCGTATACAAAAGGGGACAGCCGTATGCAGGTCAACATCATCACCGATTCTCCCATGATGCAGGGGATGATGGTCATGTTCAGCAATCCCATGATGGCCACGGCGGATGGCGGCAAGCTGGAAAAAATCAATGGTGAAAAAGCCATTGTCAAATACAGCAAGGAAAATAAAGACGGCAACATCAACCTGGTTGTGGGCAACCGGTTCATGATCACCATCGACGGAAGCGATATCACCCGAGAGGATCTGCTTGCCTATGCCAAAGCCATTGATTTCAAAAAACTTTCTACGCTGCCGTAACCGGTGACGCCCCATGAAAGCCATGATTCTGACCCGGGTCCATGACCTGACAACGGAAAACAGTCCGCTTCAGTTGGTTCATCTTCCCGACCCTGAACCGATCGGAAGTGAAATTCTGATTCGTGTGACAGCCTGTGGCGTCTGCCACACCGAACTGGATGAAATTGAGGGGCGAACGCCCCCGCCGGTTTATCCGGTCATTCCGGGTCATCAGATCGTGGGCCGTGTGGCCGGCTTTGGCCCTGATTCCAAGCGGTTTGCGTCAGGTGACCGGGTAGGGGTCGCCTGGATTTATTCCGCCTGCGGGGTCTGTGATGCCTGCCGGAACGGGTATGAAAATATCTGTCCATCGTTTCGGGCAACAGGCCGGGATGCCAATGGCGGCTATGCGGAGTATATGACAATACCGGAAAATTTTGCCCATCCCATACCCGATATCTACAGTGACACCCAGGCTGCGCCCCTCTTATGCGCCGGAGCCGTCGGGTATCGGTCCCTTCGACTGACCGGCCTTCAGAACGGCCAGTCCCTCGGCCTGACCGGATTTGGCGCTTCGGCACATATCGTGTTGAAACTGGTTGCATTTCAATATCCAAAAACCCGGATATCCGTATTTGCCAGAAATCCGTCAGAACAGGCATTTGCCCGGGATCTGGGCGCATTCTGGGCCGGCGATACAGCGGATATACCCCCGGAAAACCTGGATGCCATCATTGACACCACCCCGGCCTGGACCCCGATTGTCCAGGCCCTCAAACATCTGAAGCCGGGTGGACGGCTGGTCATCAATGCCATCCGAAAAGAAACCCGGGATCAGGATGCACTCCTTCAACTGGATTATGCCACGCATCTGTGGATGGAAAAAGAGATCAAAAGTGTCGCCAATGTCACCCGAAACGATGTTGGCGAATTTCTGAACGTTGCCGCCGGCGCCGGTATTTTTCCGGATGTGGAGACATTTTCCCTGGAACAGGCCAATGTGGCGCTGATGGAATTGAAAAACCGAAAAATCCGGGGCGCCAAGGTGCTGGTTATACCGTAACCCCCAACCGTTTCATCCGCCACCGAAAATGATTTTTAACCACGAAACACACGAAAAATTTCAAGCCATTCAACGCGCCTGCAGCCACTTCCAGATTCCACCAATCAACCGACTTTCCCAACCTCCTGTTTTCCTAACTTCCTAACCCTACAACGATACATTGGCCTTGAACTATCCTGCTGCCTTCTTTTTCAGG
>JBFXFK010000045.1:0-32483 GCA_050179135.1 Desulfatirhabdiaceae bacterium
TCATTTTTGCCAGGTTAACCTGACGCCATAGAAAAAGAGGCAAAACGCCTCCGGATGCCATCATCAGCATCGACAGGAAAAAAAGATTCATATCAACCCTTTCAATCCCGATGCATTTTGGGGCCAGTTATCCGCTGGGGTGATTTGGGGTTTGAAACGGTTTCAAATCAACCTGACAGGTGAGGCGAAAAATGATTTGGGAGTGGTGTTTTGGTAAAGAAACTCTTTTTTAAGCGGTGCAGCGTAAAAACTCTGAAAGCAATAGCTTATAATTGAATTGCAAGTCAACTGGAAAATGGGGAAATTTGGGTTGGGCAGGCTGGAGGGGGATGGAAGAGATGGGAGGAAGGTTAACGCGGCAAGCCGGCTGTCCGACAGCCGCAATGGGTCGCGACAGCTTGCGAACTTAGGCGGTAAACGCTCATGATGGATCTGATGGCTCCCATGAATGGATATATACAGCGAACAGCAGAATATCGAACAAGGAACCGCAGAAGGATGAATACGGCATCCAGCGGTCCGGCCAAGCAGTCAGGTAGGCCAAACTACCGGCCAACCTGACCTACCGGCTTTCCAAAAAGCCCCGTAGGGGCACCCTGTTTGTAGAAATTGATGCGTTTATTCCCCTCAAGCTCCATCGGAGCGGCCTGTAACCGGAATACACAGGCCGCCCCTACGGGGCTTGAGGGAAATTTATATGCGTCATGCTACAAACAGGTCGCTCCTACGGAGCTTGATGGAATAGGTTTGTTAACCGCATTTTCACAGTAAATGGTGACAATCACCCCCAGACCATCACCACGCCTTGGCGCCAAGAATATGCCGGATTTTTTCTTCGGTCTGTTTTTCCACCAGAATCATTTTTTTTGCATGGGCTTTTTTGATTTTTTCAGTCAGCACCTTGAGATCCGCGGGTTTTTCCATCAGGTCCATTGCGCCCAGTTTCATGGCTTCAACGCCTTTTTCAACCGTGGCATGACCGGTCAACAGGATGATCTGAAGATCGGGATTTTTGCTTTTCAAAATTTTCAGGGTTTCCAGGCCATCGATTTCCGGCATCTGAAGATCCAGAATGATGGCGTCATATGATTCATGTTCAACCTGTTTCAATGCCTCTTTTGCCGAAGAAGCCGTGGTGACATCAATCTCGCGGGCTTTCATTCTTTCCGACATGATTTCCAGAAAATCGGTTTCATCATCAATCAGCAATACTTTTTCTGTCATGGTGTCCTCCCTGATTTTATTATTACCATACCGGTTTGTTGGTTTGTTTCATTCGATAGACGTGCACATTGCCCCGTCATCCATCTTTTTGGGCAGCATCAGATAAATCAGATGATTCTCCGGATTTTCGTGCAGTTCTGCATGAAGAAGACACAGGATTGGGCCGCTTTCTTCCAGAATGTTTTGAAAGATGATGGGTGTTGGCGTTTCATCTTCCAGTTGAAAGCAGATGGCTGCATGAGATTCCCTGTTTTCCAAAGACAAATTCAGGTCCCGGGGCTGTTCCCTCGCGTTGAAAATATGTTTGAAACAGATCCAGATCAGATTCTCCAGAAAAAATGGCCGGGTTTGTATCTCCAGATTGTTTTCAATCGATGGGGTTTTGAGTGTTACACATTTCATGGACGCCAGACGGGTCGAGAGCGACGCCGTAAAACAGAGCATATCATTCAGGTTGACGCGTTTTATCGGCTCGTCAATGCTGTGGGCAAACCGGTTCATGTTTTTGATGATACCGTCAGCCCGTTTGACCTGCCTCAAAATGCTGCCAGAAAGCGTTTGCAGGCGGTCCGGGCTGACCGGGCCGCCTTTTTGGAGCAGATATGCCAAATCCTCCAGCAATCCGGCCTGTTCATTGATAATCGCCAACGCATTTTTCAATTCATGAGAGATGGATGCGGACATACATCCAAAAAACGTCAGCCCGCATTGGCCGGCAGTATTTGGCGTGCTTGACATCAGGAATTTCCTTCCTGCTGAAAAATCTCGGTCAGCTTTTTCATTAAAATTTCAATTTGAACCGGCTTGACCAGATAGTAGGGATTACCCGCCTCGGCAGAGCCCTCCACATAATCCTGTTCCGAGCCATGACCGGTCAGAAAAATGAATTTGAGATTGGGCTTGCGCGCGCTCAATTGTCGTTTCAGCTCGAGCCCACTCATTCTGGGAAGTTTGACATCCAAAACAGCCACATCAAAATCGTCATGTTCAATCAAATCAATGGCGGCATGACAACTGGTCACCCAATATGCATCAATTCCCCGCATTGTCAGACGTTCGGCCAGTGTGGAAACCAGTTCCTCTTCATCATCCACCAGTAGAACACGCATGGGATTCTCCTTTTTTCCCGTTGAATTCAAGCGGAAGTGTCACCGTAAAGGTTGTCCCTGTTCCTTCGGCGCTGACAACCTCAATATCACCGCCAAGTTCCCGAACCAGACCATAGGTGATGGAAAGGCCAAGACCTGTACCACCAATACTGGTTTTTGTCGTAAAAAATGGCTCAAATATCCGTTTGAGATCTGTTTCGGGTATGCCACACCCGTCATCTTTGACCGAAACCCGAACCTGATGCGCATCACCCAGAAGGCTGGCTGTGATCACCAGATTCCCCCCATCTCTCATGGCTGAAAACGCATTGTTGACCAGATTTAAAAAAATCTGCTGAAGCTTGCCCCGATCACTGGTAAATTCCGGGATATCATCCGGGATATCAACGGTTATGTCAATGCTGCGGTACTCGGCCTCTTTGGTCTGAAATCCCAGAACATCCTGAATGATACCCTTTAGATTGACTTTTTGCACGCTGACTTCGATGTGTCGGGCAAAATTGAGCAGCCGGCGGGTGATCGCCGCACATCGATCGACGGATTGAATGATGGCCTTAACCAGCCCAATCAGCTTTGTATCCGATTGGTATTCTTTTCGAAACAGGAATATATCATTGATCATCCCGGCTTTTTCATTGATGATGGCCAGGGGGTTGTTGATTTCGTGCGCCACACCCGCAGCCAATCTGCCGATGGAGGCCAGTTTGTTGGTATATTCGGCCTGATGGAGTGTTGTGACCCGTTTTTGATCCGCCACAAAGATATTGTTCACCAGGTATGTGGATACGCCGATAACGACAATGAGAATGATCAGAACGCTTCCGGACAAAAAAAGCAGGAGCTTGAAACGGGTGTTGTACCAGGGCTGCATCAGCTCATGTTTCTGCTTGACCACCATCAGAATGAACGGTGTTCCAGTGATATAGGCATATCCCATGATAACCTGCCGGTTTTGCGGATCGGTCCGTTCCAGAACCTGGGTCTGAGCACTGAAATCGGGTATTGGAAACGGCATTTTTTCCAGAATATGTCCATAATAGCGTGATGGCGTTTGAAGAATGCCCTTGTGGTTGATAATGAACACATCTCCCTGACCGCTCAGCTCCAGTTGGGAAAGCAGTTCCCGCAACCGTTCGATATCCAGGGCGGCCCGAAGAACATACGGGGTTTCATCCATCCGCTGGTGTTTGACAGCGATGACCAGATGCGGAACATTCCGAAACCCCATGAATACGTCGCTGATTGTCGATCCGTTCAGAACAGCATCGCGATACCAGTCCTGATCACTGTAGTTTATATCTTTTATGGTATAGGGGCCAATATAATTCTGTTGAACCCCCTTGTCATCGATGAGACTCAAATCTGACCACTGTCCCAGCCCGGATTGGAGATTTTTTAGAATGTGACCCAGTCTGACAGGATCTGCCAGGTCGTCATAGATGTTGTCGAGAACGATAAAACTGAGCGCAAATCTGCGTTCATCCAGAAAATAGGACAGAGACCGCCGGGTGTTGGACAGCAGGCGGGAGGTTCGCAACAGAATCTCGGATTCTTCTGCTTTCTGGCTGACCCGGTAATCCATGGCAGCCAGAAAGAGCAGCGGAATCAACGCGACGCTCAGTGTCAGAAAAACCGACTGTTTCCAGATCAGCCTGAAATTGAACAGTGGTTTATAAGGCCCGGCGGACAGGTCATGATGGTCCCAGAATTTGGGTTTGTATCGGTTTATGTCGAACATGTCGCCTGCAACTTACATGAGTGGGTTCATGTCAATCGGAATGACTGACAGATTTTTTCAACTGGATCTGTTCATTGGCTTTTTTCAGTGTCGCACTCAGTATATCGATATCAACCGGTTTTTGCAGGTAGGCAAACGCCCCAAGGTCCATACAGATTTTCCGGTCCGATTCCGAACCATGGCCTGTCAGAATGATGATCTCGATATCCGGCTGGGTCTCCTTGACCCGGCGCAGAACCTCGATACCATCAATGCCCGGCATTTTGAGATCCAGAATCATGACCTCGGGTTCTTCTTCCCGCGCCATTTTGATGGCAGACTCACCATCATAGGCGACTGCGGAGCCCATATCCCGCATGGTCAGACGTTCGGAAAGCGTCTGCACGAATTCGCGTTCGTCATCAACCAGCAGAACTTTGGATGGTGTCTGAAAATCATATTTCCGGTAAATATCGGCCTGATGAAAATCCTTTCCAACCTGGGTTGCCACAGATTTGACCCCGGGCAGGCCCGAAACAAATGTTTTCAGTTCCTGTTCCAGGCGGCTCAGCATCAGCACATGTTTGTTGATCGTCAATGTCACGTGGCCTTCCCGCGCCATGACATCCACATTGTGTCCTTCACAGGCCAATGCCGCCTCCACCTGGGCCTGAAGCAGAAAATCGGTCACGGCCCGACGGGATTCCGCAGTGGGTGTCAGTACGTCCCGATGAATATTGGCAACAATCAGATCGATGGCGCCACTTTCGGATATCCGGCCCATTGGAATCACCATATCATACAATGCGGGCTCCCAGGGGTCCTTTTCCTGTCGCAGCATGGATGTCCAGGCCGAGCGGTCCTCATCACTTTTACGAATCAGTTTTTGTGCATCTTTTTCCGGTGTATGGGATGCCTCAGCCTGGGCCAGTCGATAGGACATTTCGGCAATCAGGCACACTCTCAGGACATGCGTAATACCTGCTGGAATCAGGTGACTGGAAAATCCGGTCAGAAGGAGCTTTTCCTGAGCCAGCATTTCGGCCATTGCCAATTTCAGATAGGCCAGGGATTTTTCTTTTTCATGGGTAAATGGATTGAATATGGAGGTTTGGGAAGAAAAGGTTCGGGATATCCGATCATTTGAAATTCCGGAAAGTTTGCCTGCTGCGGCAATCACATCCCTGTCCTGAATCTGTCTGAATCCGGTTTTTTCAGCAACACCTGAAATCACGGATTCCTCATTGCAGTAAAGGCCATTGAAAACAGAAATAACTGACATAGTAACCCCTTTTATCCTGTAATATTCAAGAAACAAGATGGCAAACGGTCTGAAGCGGACAATTTTCTTCCTCACCATCCCGATGCGCCGATTCATGGATCTGCGAAATGGCCTTTTCCATGGTTGGGAAAACATGATCGACACCAATTTTGGCCAGAAGGTGGGTTCGTTTGATCACCCGCATGACCGATTCATTGACTCCGCTGAACGATATATCCACTCCGGCGCTCCGGACCCGGTCAATTAACAAGGATAATGTTTCTTCACCCGATGCGTCAATATCATTGATGCCATTTGAGACGATTAAAATATGTTTGAGGGTTTTTTTGTCCCGCATCAGATCCGTGATCTGATCCTCAAGATAACTGGAGTTGGCAAAAAACAGCGGGCCATCAAACCGGATTACGGAAATATAGGCGCATTCTTTCAGGCCGTGGGTGGTTGCACATCGAAGGGCCTCGTCCTCGTGTCTGGCCAGGGATGCAACGGTCGGACGCATGCTTTTGTAAAGAAATACAAGCAGGCACAGGCCGACACCAATCATGATGCCCTTGTCCAGATGAGGGGCAAACCACAGCGTGAAGACAAAGGATATGACGGAAATAACGCCATCATACCACTGGGCCTCCCAGGCATGTACAAAACCGGATATATTGATCAGGCCGATGACCGCCATCATGATGACTGCGGCCAGAACCGACTGGGGCAGATGATAGAGCAGGGGGGTGAAAAAGAGCAGGGCGATGACAACGGCAATACTGGTGAATACACTGGATAGCCCGGTCATGGCGCCTGCCTGAAGATTGACCGCTGAACGGGAAAATGAACCCGATACCGGATAACTTTTCCCAACGGCGCCCAGCAGATTGGCAAGCCCCTGACCAATCAGCTCCTGATTGGGATCAAGTCTCTGACCGGTTTTGCTGGCCATGGCCTTTGCAATGGAAATGGCTTCCATAAACCCCAAAAGCGAAATGATGGCGGCATAGGGCAGCAGGTGCAGCATGATTTTCAAATTGATTTGCGGAACAGTGAATGACGGCAGTCCCTTGGGAACGACACCCACAACTTCGCCACCGCCGACCATCCGGATTTTTTCGGAATTGATGGGTTTATTCCCGATTTTGATCCGCCAGATGCGATCATCGGTTTTTGAACCGGGTGGCAACTGGTTTTGGGGATAAAACAGTTGTTTTTCGTCTGTCTGTATGGCAGCGGAAAAGAGCATTGTCCGAATTTTCTCACGATGAACATGCGCCTCATGTTTCAGGATTTCGCTTTGTGTCTGAATCACCCGGTCTGCGTGTTCCGCGTCCAGAATGGCAATGGGATCTTTGGAAAGTTTGGCTTCTTCCAGCTTCCTGCTGGTGTCGGTGCGTTTTTCGGCAAGGGGTTTCAGGCCATTGGTAGCCGCGTTGAATTTGTCGATCAGTTGGCTGACTTCGGGATTCTGAATGGCTGAAATATTGACCAATGCATCATGTTCAAAGCCGATCGACCAGGATATGACCGTGGTGATGACAACCGCCACCAGAACATTGGGTATCTTGGGAGCAATTCGTTTCAGGCCATACATGATGCCAAAGGCCAGTGCGCCCAGAATGAATGTCGTCCAATGCGTGTAGTGAATGGCAGCCTTGACGACCCGGATGATGGTTTCATAGTGGTGTTCGGCGCCGTCCACATCCACCCCGAACATCTTGGAAAGCTGGGAGGTGGCGATGATGATGGCCGCAGCATTGGTAAAACCGTTTACAACCGGATGGGACAGAAAATTGACGACCAGACCCAGTCTGAGAACGCCCAGGGAAAGCTGGAACATGCCCACCATCAGTGCCAGAAGAATGGCATAGGCAATATAGCCCTCGCTTCCGGCTGTTGCCAATGGTTCAAGGGAAGCCGATGTCATCAGGGAAACGACGGCCACCGGTCCGGTGGCCAACTGACGGCTGGACCCGAACAGGGATGCGATCATGGGAGGCAGAAACGAGGCATACAGCCCGTAATAGGGCGGCAAGCCGGCCAGTTGGGCATAGGCCATGGATTGGGGGATCAGCACCAAAGCCACGGTCAGGCCGGAAATACCATCCGCCCTCAGCATGGCCATACTATAGCCTGTAAACCAGTCCAAAAATGGAAAAATCCGTTTGATCATTCCGGTCACCTGAAAAAGTTATGAGTTATTGGAAAACATTCATCACCCGTCATTTTTTCATCCTTCAGCCTTCGCAAGCATCCGTCTGCACGAGGCAATCATTTCATTGTACAGCGCGCCGACATCATACAGATTGTACATGCGAAATCGTACCAGGCTGTCCACCATGGAAAACAGAATCAGGGCGGATTTTCTGGCAGGCAGATCGCCAATGGAGCCATCTTCCTGGCCCGCCCGAATGGCTGTTTCAAAAATATCGACAAAACAGTTGTAAATGGCTTCAAGAATTTCCCGACATTCGGGGTTTGTTTCGGCCAGTTCATAGGGATACCGCTGATGAAGAATGGAAAACAGATCCTCCTTGAGACCAGCCACGTATAGATAAAATGAAACCGTTTCTTCCATCATGTCCAGACCGGTTTTAAAGGATTTTTCACCTTTATATCGCTCGAATTCCGGCAGAATGTCCTCTTTGAGATTTTTCAGTATGGTCAGAAAAATTTCCTGCTTGTTCTTGAAATGGTAAAAAATGGTGCCTTCTGCCGCGCCGGTCATGCGGGACAGTTCGGCCATCGAGGTGTCTTTGAACCCTTTGCGGGAAAAGAGATACGTTGCGGCCTGAAGAATGCTGTCTTTTTTGTTCATGAATTCTCCATAATGAATTTAGACTGAGTACTCAGTCGGTTTTTTATTTATGACGTTTTGGAGGAGTCGTCAAGTTAAAAATGACGGGTTGCAATGAAAATCGACGCCATTTCGCAAATATTTTATATATGAAATTAAAAAGAAAGGAATCCGTGGAAAAAGTGTTGTGCGAGTTTCAGACAATCTGATAAATAAAGCGGTTAAATTTTAATAAAAAAGTGTCTTGATGGAAAATTTATTTCGGCCGATTGTTCAACAGATTGAACACTACTTCCCCTTGGAAAATGGGACAGAACATATGAAAATTAATTAACAGGAGGAAATGAATGAAGACATACCAGGTCAAGGATTTGATGGTGCCGTTGTCTGAATATGCTACCGTGGATGAAGATGCCACCCTGTTTGAGGCGGTCATTGCGTTGGAAAAAGCACAGTTTGAATATTGTAACAGCAATTATCGCCACCGTGCGATTCTGATTCTGAATAAAGAAAAAAAAGTCATCGGCAAAATCAGCCAGCTCGATATCCTGCGGGCGCTGGAACCCAAATATGCCGAGATGCAGGGCAGCGACGGCCTTTCCCGGTATGGATTCAGCCGCAAATTCATGAAATCCCTTTTGATTCAGTATCGTCTGTTTGACAGTCCCCTGAATGACATTTGCAGAACCGCCGGCCAGAAAAAGGTTCAGGATTTCATGTACACCCCGACCGAAGGTGAATATGTTTCCGAAGATACGACGCTGGATGAAGCCATACACCAACTGGTTCTGGGACATCATCAGTCCCTTTTGGTGACCCGCGATGAGGAGATCGTGGGGATATTGCGACTGACCGACGTGTTTGCGGCTGTTTTCCATATGATGAAACAATGTCAGATTTGATTTCTGTTCATGTTTGATGTGCTTTTATCAGAATACAAATTTCTATTTAATCACAAGGAGACTGTTTGATGGGCAACAATGATGTCGCAGCTCAGGGTGTGGATTGGAAAAATACGCTTTTTCTTCTGCTCGGACTCGGATTGTTTACACTGGTATATTTTTCACCGCCGTGGCCGGACGTATTTGATCCGCTGGGGAAAAAATTTGTTCTCAGCCATGAGGGAAAAGGCGCCATTGCCGTATTTTTGCTTGCCGGAACCTGGTGGGTATTTGAAGTTCTGCCGATCGGCGTCACCAGTATCGCAATCGGCGTTCTCCAGGCACTCTTTCTCATCAGGCCTGCTTCAGCAGCCTTTAAAGATTTCATGGACCCCAGCGTTTTGTTTATTTACGCATCAGTCATGATCGGTCTGGTTTTCACCAAAACCGGGCTCACCAAGCGGCTGGCCTATAAGATGCTCATGATCGTGGGAGAAAAAACCAGCATGATCTATCTGGGTTGTATGGTGGTGACCGCGGCTCTGACTCACATCATGGCGCATACAGCCGTTGCCGCAACCATTTATCCACTTCTGCTGTCCATCTATTCTTTGTATGGGGAAGGGGACAAACAGACCCGTTTTGGAAAAGGTCTGTTCATGAGCATGGCCTATGTCGCCGGCGCCGGCAGTATCATTACGCTTCTGGGAGCGGCCCGGGGGGCTGTGGCTGTCGGGTTTTACAAGGATATTGTGGGTGTTGAGATCAGCTTTTTCCAGCTTTCGTATTACATGTTTCCCATTGGATGGCTCATGGTATTTCTGCTGTGGGGCTTTTTCATGATTTTGTTCAAACCGGAGAAAGCCGTCATTCCCGGACTGCGGGAAAAGGCAACACAATTGAATGCCCAACTGGGTTCCCTGACAAAGAATGAAATTCTGGCGGCTGTCATCGTCCTTACCTGCATTGTGGTTCTGTCCCTGAGATCCTTTGTACCGGCATTGAATGCGCTGGATAAAACCGCCATTATCCTGATGTCCACCCTGCTTTTTTTTATCACCGGCATCATGAAAATCGAGGATCTGGAAAATGTGCCCTGGAACATTATCCTTTTGTTTTCCGGCGCAATGAGCATTGGATTCTGTCTGTGGGAAACCGGTGCTGCCAAATGGATGGCCGTCAACTGGCTGCTGTTGTTTCAAAAAGCCAACTGGTTCATTTTTATCATGAGCATCGCGTTTTTTGTTCTGGTCATGACCAACTTTATCATGAATGTGGCCGCCATCGCCATATCCCTTCCAGTTGCTTTGGTGGTCGCCCCCTATCTGAAAGTGGCGCCGGAGGTCATTTTTTTTGCCGCGCTTGTTGCCGCGGGAATGCCTTTTATTTTGTTGGTGGGCGCCGCTCCCAATGCCATTGCCTATGACTCCAAACAGTTCACCTCCGGGGAGTTTTTCAAATATGGTGTATTGGCCAGCATCATGCTGATGGCCGTCATGGCACTTTTTGTGGCGGTCATCTGGCCGATAATGGGAATGCCGGTAACGATCAAATAACTTGATATCATGGGAATTTGTGTTTATCCTGCAGCGGACGGATAAAGGTGGGGAGTGAATTCGGTTCACTCCCCAACACAGACAGCCATTCAGGGAGGCAACCCATGAAGCAGATTGAACACCTGGTCAACCGCATCGCCCAGCGAATTTCCATTAATCTTCGGGAGCTGAATTTTGATATTCAGCCCTATATCCGAAACACCATTCCCCTGAGTCAACTGGTCAAATTCTATGCGTTTTATGGAATAACGCCCCACCATCCCCTCAATTTTCATTTCAGTCATTCCAGTCTGGCCGGAAGTTATTTTTTGGGTAAAAGCCGTGTGGATCATTCAATTCTTTACAAAAGTGACATCCGGGGAGATGAACTCAAATCCAAAGGTGATCTGTTCAAATTCGATGCCGGCGTGGTACCGGTGCATGAGGATGAATCCATTCAAATTAAAGACAGTTTCCTGATCAAAACACTGGTTCATAATTATTCACATGATCCGGAAAGTCTGGAAGTTTTTTTTATCAATGACTCCATGTCCATGCATTACGCCAATATTCATGGATCGCCTTCGGAGGGGTGCTTTTTTCAGCCGTTTTCCACCATTGATTTGACAACAGCCCATGATTGTGTCATTGGCCGATTTTCCTATGTGCAGGTCGGGGAAATGTCCCATATCGAGGTCGAGCCAGGGACCATATGGATCAAGAACCGGTCCGATTTCAACTTTTTATACCGGTATCCCCGGGAAATTCTGAACCGGTATGTGCAGTATCAGCCCGGTGATGGTCCACCGACCGGCATATTCATGAACTTTATCGAGGAGCGGAAACCGGATTTCAAACATATATATGATGTTGTCAATATCGAACCATCCATCTCGATTCCCAAAGGCACATCCCTGGACCGGTATGCGGTGATCAAACGAAAAACCCATATCGAAGAGAATGTTCTGGTGGCGCAGCGGGCCTACCTGGAGAATATCTGGCTGGGAAAAGGCGCCAATGCCCAGGAAAACTGTTATATCATCAATTCCCGTTTGGAAGGATACAATGTTACGGCGCATGGGGCCAAAATAATCCATGCCAATATGGGAGAAAAGGTCTTTGTGGGATTCAACTCATTCTTGCGCGGAAGTGAGGATTGCCCGCTGACCATCGGGAAAAACTGCATTGTCATGCCCCATACCATCATCGATCTTCAGGAACCCCTCAATATCCCGGAAAGCCATCTGGTATGGGGATTTATCAGCAATTCATCGGATCTGAAACATCAAAGCATGTCCCTGCAGGCGTTTTCAGAAATCCGGGAGGGCATTGTGCTGGGGGATATGCTGTTTGAAGGCAGCGGCGAGAAATTTGTGAAGGGGTTCCAGAACAGAATCCAGCATATTCTGGAAGCCAACGGCGCTTTTTATGATGGCAGAAGCAACCGGGGGCACGCCCAGAAAAATCAGAAAATCTCCTTCAATACCATCCAGCCCTATCCGGAAGGCGATCTGATGGGACTTTATCCTACCATTGAGATACGGCCCTAATAAGGACAGAGGACAGTGACCAGAGGTCGGAAGTCAGAAACCGGCATAGAGGATTCATGCTGTATTATTGAAAGGAGGCATTTATGTCAACACCGGTAACCATCCCGAAATTGTATAAAATGAAAGCCGATGCAGAAAAAATTGTCGCACTGACCGCCTATGATTATGCACTGGCGCGAATCGTTGATGAATCCGGCGTACATATGATTCTGGTGGGGGATTCACTGGGGATGGTCGTTCAGGGACATACCAGCACCCTGCCCGTGACCATGGATGAAATGATCTACCATACCAAAATAGTTGCCAGAAGTACGCGGCAGGCGATGGTGGTTGGGGATATGCCATTCATGTCCTATCATACCGGCGCTGAAACCGCCATTGCCAATGCCGGCCGTTTTATCAAGGAAGCCGGGGCTGCGGCGGTCAAACTGGAAGGCGGTGCATCGGTCAGCGCCATCATTCGGGCCATCACCGATGCCGGCATATCCGTGCAGGCCCATATCGGACTGACCCCCCAATCGGTGCATCAAATGGGGGGATACCGGGTCCAGCGTGATGAAGACCGCCTGGTTGCCGATGCGCTGGAAGTTGAGGCAGCCGGAGCCTTTTCGGTGGTTTTGGAGGGAATTCCGTCCGATATTGCGGCGATTATCACCCAAAAATTGAAAATTCCCACCATCGGTATCGGGGCCGGCCCGGATTGCGATGGTCAGATTCTGGTCGTACATGATGTGCTGGGGTTGACCGATCGACATGTCCCCAAATTTGTCAAAGCATATGCCCATCTGATGGATCAGGCCAAATCCGCTGTCAAAAGTTATGCGGAAGAGGTCCGGTCCGGACAATTCCCCGGAAAGGAACATTGTTATTGATGCCTGACAAAAAACCATCCATCGGCATTGTCGGCTGCGGCCGTATGGGGACTGCGCTGGGAAAAACACTGGCTGGCCTGGGATACCCGTTTGCCGGTGTTTCCAGTCTGCATGTTTCATCCGCCCGGCGTGTGGCCGATCTCTGCGGCATTGAAACCGTATCGGATCAGCCGTGGGAAATGACCCACCGCGCCGGGGTTGTTTTTATCACGACGCCGGATGATGTCATTATGCCGGTATGCCGGCGTATTGCAGAAGAAGGTGGTTTTGCGTCTCAACCGGTTGTGCTTCACTGTTCCGGAGCACATCCCTCCACCATTCTGGAATCGGCAAGATTGTCGGGTGCATCCATTGGATCCATGCATCCACTCCAGAGTTTTGCATCGATTGACATTCAGGGCAATCCATTTGATGGGATCCGGGTCGCCATTGAAGGGGATCATCAGGCGATTTTGACGGCATCCTGTATTGCAACCGATTTGGGAGCCACGCCATTTGAAATTCAAACCGATGGAAAAGCCCTGTATCACGCGGCAGCAGTTGTTGCGTCCAATTTTCTGGTTACCCTGATGGATGTGGCATTCCGGCTGGCCGAAAAGTCCGGCATCCCTCCGGAAGCGGCATTTTCCGTCCTGCGCCCCCTGATTGACGGGACTCTGGCCAATATCGGCAAGGTCGGGATCTGTCAGGCATTGACTGGTCCTGTGGTCCGGGGTGATTTCCAGACCGTTGAAACCCATATTGAAAAAATCGGCCAGACCATTCCGGAAATTCTGCCGTTTTATCAATCCATGATTCAGTTTACGGCGCAATTGGCCAAAACCGGTGGGCGTATTACAGATGACACGTTACAGCAGTTTATGAAAATGGGATAATCCAGACGTCACTTCGTCATGTATTTTTCGCGCAATTTATCGGATCACGAAAATTATTCACGAAATACAATACTGATTTATTGCAAAATAAATGACAAATTAACCGTCAATTTGTCATAAATGATTTCAAAATGAACAAAGATAAAAAATTATGATTTTGAGCTTTAAAAACTTCAAGAAACAGGATGTCCGGGAGAGGGAAAATATCCCCGGGTGTTTGTCGACGATTCAGAATACGGGACAAAAATTTTCAAAATGGGCTATTTTGAGCACGTCAATTCTGCTGTCCTGGGTGCTGATGGTTCCAAATGGCTGGTGTGGCAAGGTTTGGATTGGTTTTGGCGACAGTATCACGCAAGGATACCCCTATGTCACCGAACCGGGTTATGGCCGAAGGGTTGGGGGCTATGAACCGTCACTGGAAGCCTTGATCGCTCTTTTTGGCGGTCAGCCGATGGTTCTCAATTTCGGCATTGCCAGCGAAAGCACGGCATCTGGTTTAAACCGTATCAGGAGCGTAATCACCTCAACCAATGCCGATTCCATCCTGATTATGGAGGGAACCAATGATATTTGGGAAGGTATTTCACCCGAAACCACCGTGTTCAACCTGAACCAGATGATTGAAATCTGTCTGGATGACGGATTGCGCCCGATAATTGCCACCGTAACGCCGGATGAGAGAGATGGTGTGAATGATGTGAAACAAATTCCGGAAAAGATTAACCCGGCTATCCGGCAACTGGCAGAGGATCAGAATATCCCGCTTGCCGATCAATATGCCGCTGTTGTCGATAATTGGGATGATCTGGTATCTGAAGATGGATTGCACCCCAATGCCGACGGATATCAGGCGATAGCAGAGGAATGGTTCAGGGCCATGCTGAGAAGACGGGGGCCGTGAGCGAGTCTTGTTTCCAGGATTGCCTGTGCTTCAAAATATATTGACAGTTTTTCGTCCCAAGTGATTGAGAAGTATAACTTATCGTTTTAACCCCTTAAAAGAGTTGACAATTGGATTGACGCAGTTGTATTTGTCATTTGACTTTGTGTGTGATTATTTTGGGTTTTCGTCATTCTTGGTTTGGCTGTTCTGTTGGAATGCCGTATGCCTTTGAAACTTTGTGTCCACGTTGTTAAAAATACGTGACAACGTCATCCGATATTTTGCTTTTTAATGAGTTTACAACATGTTAACGGAGGTGTCGCTTGAAAGAATTAAAAGATGTTCTGGAAATTGTTGCGGAGGGATTGAAGTCGTTTGCCGGCAGTATTGGCACATTGGCGGGAATGATCAATGATGTGGCGGCGAAAATTAAAGTTGATGAACCGGATCTGAAAGAACCTGTTGAACAGGAGGAAATCATTCCACCGCCTGTGCAAAAAATAAAAAAGGACATGGCCAAAAAAGCGGTCGGAAGACCTGCAACCAAAAAGAAATTTTCAGGCAAGTCCAATGTCTTAATGAAAGGGACAGCCGCAGATGTTGTCCTCGGGCTTATCAGGCAGGCCGAAGAGGGGTTGAATGCAAATGAGGTCGAAACCAAGACCGGATATGACCGGAAAAAGATTTCAAACATCTTTTATAGGCTGAAAAAAAGCGGCAAGATCAGAAACGATGAAAAAGGGGTGTATTATTTTATCGATACCCAATCGGATGATAAGAATCTGCTACAGGCAAAATAGCGGAATTCATGCGTCCTTACGTCACGCTTTTCATCCAATGTCTGCTGGATACATTCCATCCCGCAGCCTGTCAGTCCATGCTGGATGTTTTCAAACATCTGGATGTCCCGGTAATCATACCAAAAAACCAGACATGTTGTGGTCAACCGGCGTTTAATGCCGGATATCGTCTTGAGGCCAGAAAGGCTGCCAGTCATTTTTTGGATGTTTTCCAAAATTCCGATGTCATTGTCTGTCCCTCCGGCTCCTGTGTGTATATGATTCGGCATCATTATCCGCTTCTCTTTAAAAATGATCCTGTCCGGTTGAACCGGGTCAGAGAAATCTGCACAAGAATTTACGAATTTTCCGAGTTTCTTGTGGATGTTCTGGGAATTGTGGATGTTGGATCGGTCTATTCCGGTCAGGTGACCTATCATGATTCCTGCCATCTGGCCAGAGGGCTGGGCATTCGGGAGCAACCCCGCCAACTGATTCGCCATGCCAGTGGCGCAACTTTGGTTGAAATGCCCGATTCGGACCGGTGTTGCGGTTTCGGCGGTGCATTTTCCATCAAATATCCGGATATATCGTCCGCTCTGGTCGATGACAAGGTCCGGGATATTCTTGATTCCGGAGCAGACACCGTGGTTGGCTGTGACATGGGCTGTCTGATGAATATCGAGGGGCGGTTGTCCCGGATGGGGTCCGGCATTCGCGTCTTGCATATTGCCGAACTGCTGGCCAATGGCCTGGGAAAGGTCTCGCGAACGTGATCATCCGCACCGATCAGTATGTGCGTGAGGCAGCTCTGGGAATCCGGAATCCGGTGCTTCACAGATCCCTGGCCGGTCTTCAGGAACGCCTGGGAAAAGGCGCCCTGGCGGCATACCAGAGTCTTCCGGAAGGGCCGGATCTGCGGTATGTCGCCCATGACATGCGCATGTCGAACATCTGTCATCTGGATGTACTTCTGGAGACCCTGACTGACCGGATTCAGGAGCAGGGTGGCCAGGTCTTTTTTGCATCTGATGCAAAGGCTGCGGTACAGTACTGCATAGATGTTGCTGCCCGAAACGATGTCAGGCGGGTGGTCAAGGGAAAATCCATGGTTTCCGAAGAGATCGGTCTGAATCCGGCGCTGGAAGCCGAAGGCATCGAGGTAACCGAGACCGATCTGGGCGAATACATCGTTCAACTGGCCCACGAGCACCCATCCCATATCATTGCCCCGGCAATCCATAAAACCCGTGAGGATGTCGGCAGGCTGTTTTCCGAAAAACTGGGCATTCCATTTACCTCCGATCCCCCCACACTGACCCGGGCTGCCAGAAACGCACTGAGAGAAAAATTCCTGAATGCAGACATGGGCATATCCGGATGCAATCTGGCCTGCGCACAAACCGGTCACATCACCACCCTGTCCAATGAAGGCAACATTCGCATGACGTCCACGCTTCCCCGGATACATATCGCGATTATGGGAATGGAACGCGTGGCCGCCACACTGGATGAGCATCAGGTGCTGCTGCGGTTGTTGTCACGGGGGGCAGCAGCCCAAAAAATGGCCGGGTATGTCAGCTATATCGGCGGACCACGGCAACCCGGGCACATGGATGGTCCGGACGCGTTTCATCTGGTGATTCTGGATAACGGCAGAAGCCGGATACTGGCCGATCCGGAGTTTCGCGAAATGCTGTGTTGTATCCGGTGTGGGGGGTGCCTGAATGTCTGTCCGGTTTATGCACGAATTGGGGGGCATGCCTATGGATATGCCTATTCCGGACCGGTTGGCGCTGTTGTGACACCGCTTCTGACGGGCATCAACCGGGCCTCAGATCTGTGCCAGGGCGAGACCCTGTGTGGGGCATGTCGGGATGTCTGTCCGGTTCATATCGATATCCCCCGAATGCTGTTGGCACTCCGTTCCAAGCTGGCGGATGGGGATCCCATATGGAACGTCAAACGGAAAAGCCGGATCGAAAAGGCCTCTTTCATGCTCTGGTCATGGCTTGTGACCCACCCCGGACTGTATGATATGGTGCTGGGGCTCAGTGCATCGGCTCAGAACCACTGGCTGTCTTCAAAAATGGAAAAACGGATGATTCCCAAACTGCCTGGACCGCTTTCTGGATGGACCCGGAGCCGGGACCTGCGGCCATTGGCCAAAAAAAGATTTGTTCAAACATACTGCCAGGGACAGCCTGATGAATCAGAATCACCGGAATGAATTTATCCAGAGGATACGCTCTGCCCTGGGCCATCCCGCACGTATATGTCGCAAGGCTCCGGAACTGTTCCGGCACCCGCCGGGACTGCATGCCGCCATTGCAGGCCAGGCACTGAACCGAAACCGTTCAGAACGCCACATCCTTCTGAACAGGTTCCGCCAGGAAGCCATCCCCCTGAACCTGAACGTGATTGGTGTTGAAGGCATTGATGATGCGGCATCGATCATTGTGCGTCTGGCGTCTCAGAAAGAACCGGAATGGGAACGGACCAAACATGTCGTTACCTGGACACATCCGCTGATTGACAAACTGAATCTGTCCGAACGCCTTTCGGCTATGAACATACCGGTTCATGCCGCAGGCATGAATGACACGGATCGGGACCCGTTCATCCAATTGGCCCAACATGCCAGTATCGGGGTGACATCTGCCGATTACGCCATTGCAGAATCGGGCACCCTGGTTCTGAAAACCCGTCCGGGTCAGCCCCGGTGCGTGTCCCTTACTCCGTCCATCCATATCGCCGTCATCACGCTAAATGACCTGATTGACAGTTTTCGCGAAATGGTCGCCATTCTGCAGTCAGACCCGGCAGAGGTCGCAGAGGGGCTGACATCGTGCATGACCTTTATTTCCGGACCCAGCAAGACAGCCGATATCGAAGCCTGTATGGTTCATGGGGCGCATGGACCGCGTGAGGTTTATGTACTGGTTCTATAGCTTTCAAGATAAAGATTTTGGGTGCGTTATCGGTCGGGGATGGCCGAGAAAAGGCCTATCCCCTCCCTGCTGCCTTCCCAAAATCATTATCTTAAAAGCTATATCAGCGCCGGAATCAATTAACGAAAGGACAATCTTCTGATGCTGTATGAATTT
This sequence comes from Desulfatirhabdiaceae bacterium, assembly GCA_050179135.1. Classification (GTDB taxonomy): domain Bacteria; phylum Desulfobacterota; class Desulfobacteria; order Desulfobacterales; family Desulfatirhabdiaceae; genus UBA4064. The sequence goes on from JBFXFK010000045.1 coordinate 18,597, forward strand.
GATGGGCGAACCCCGCAGATCGCGCCAACCGCATATGTCAGTGAACTGGCTACCGTTATCGGGGATGTGGTGGTTTATGAACACTGTTATATCGGTCACGGATGTATTTTACGCGGAGACTATGGCCGGATAGAGATTGGTCCGGGCTCCGCTGTGGAAGAAGGGGTCATTGTCCATGCGCCCCCCGAGCATGTCTGCAAAATTGGAAAAAGCGTCACCATGGGGCATGGGGCCATTATTCACGGCAACCGAATCGGTGACTATGCCGTCATCGGCATGGGGGCGGTCCTGAGCATCTGGTCAGAGGTCGGCGAATGGGCCATTGTTGCAGAAGGCGGGATCGTCAGACTGAAACAGGTCATTCCGGATCATGTGGTGGCTGGAGGCAATCCGGCCGTGGTGATTCGTGATGTTTCAGAAAACGATCAGGCCATGTGGAATTATGGCAAACAGCTTTATGTGGATCTGGCTGCCAAATATCTTCGTGTCGGGATGCATGCCATCGGCTGATCCGTCAATTTTTCCCGAAAACCGTTTCGCGAAAAAAGACGATAATAATGTCAATTGGTCAAAAAGTTGATTAATACCAATTTGATATGGGATTGTTAATTATTTGGACAGATGGGGTTGGAACTTGAATTGACATTTCGCGAAATATTCTGACCCCTCACCGTTGCATGAATTCATTCCCCAGAATACCCAGAAACAGAAGCACACTGATGGCGCTGTTGACATGGAAAAATGCTGCCTGAATGCGGCTGAGATCATCGGGGCGAACCATGCGGTGTTCAGCAATCAGCAACACGCCGATGATCAGAACCGTCAGCAGATACACCGGTCCCATGTCAAACACCAGATGCATGAAAAACAGACACACAAACGTTACCAGATGAAGCAGCGATGCCATGTGAAAGGCGGCTCTGGCGCCCAGTCTGGCCGGAATGGAAAAAAGTCCTTCTGAGCGGTCAAAATCCAGATCCTGACAGGCATACAGAATATCAAATCCGGCAATATAGGTCAAAAGCGCCGAACACAACAGCAGGATCGGCCAGTCAATCTGTCCACTGACTGCCACCCACACCCCAAGCGGGGCCAGGGAAATACTGAAGCCCAGGTAAACATGGGACAGCGCGGTAAACCGTTTGGTATAGGAATAGAGAAACAGAATCCCCAGAACCGGTACGGACAATATCAGACACAACCGGCTCAACATGCCTGCCGAAAAAAAGAACAGGACAGCGGATATCAGAACAAACCATCCGGCGGATTTCTGGCTGAGGCGTCCTGCAGGAATTTCCCTGTCTGATGTGCGTGGATTCTGTGCGTCAATCCTGGCATCCACAATCCGGTTGAATCCCATTGCAGCAGATCGGGCTGATACCATGGCGGTCAGAATCCAGACGATCTGCAAACCGGTTATGGGATAATACCGGTTTGCCAGTATGACGGCAGCCAGCGCAAAAGGGAGGGCAAAAACGGTATGACTGAATTTGATCATGTGCCCGTATGTGCCAATTTTCTGCAACAGGATACCCGGTTTTGCAGCCGGTTTCTGCCTGCCGGTCTCAACAAATTTCCATGCGCAGAACGTCCGCTCCAGATAATCGATGACCTCGACCAGCAGAACGCCAAGAAGGCTCATGCCCATTATGCCCACAAACATCCGACCGCCGTCAAATCGACCCCAGGAATCCATGATAAAAAACCCCAACCCGCTTTCTGTGGCAAATGATTCCACAAAAAACAGCACGGCAACCGCTGTTCCCGCACCAATTCGAAGCGCGGTAAATCCCTGAGGCAGGGCAGCCGGAATCAGGACATGGGTGATGGTTTCAATCGGTCCGCCACCCATGGATCGAAATGCGTCGAGATATCGGGAATTCACCTGTAATACACTATCCCGGGTCGCCACCAGAATCTGATATCCGATAATCAGCGCAATGATGAATATCCGGCTGAAATCACCCAGTCCAAACACAACCAGAAATACCGGAAGCAGAACGATTTTGGGAATCGGGTAGGTCAAAAAAATAACAGGAGAGAGAAATTGATCCAGCAGACGGTAATATCCGATGAGGATGCCAACCGGAAATCCGATCAGCCATGCAGCGGACATGGCGCAGATGACCCGGAAACTGCTTGACAGAAAGTGTGACCAGAACCGGGGCGATTTGACGGCGTGGCCAAATTCGGCAAAGGCAATTTCAGGCGGGGGCAGCATGTCCAAAGCGGCCCACTCGGCCGCCAGTTTCCACAGAATCAGAAGGCCGAAAACAGACAGGCTGTATCGAAGGCCGGCATTCATACCGATTTTTCAAGCGCCAGGCGAACCTGCTTCTGGCTTTCAAAAAATTCGGGTTGCAGACGAAAATCAGGGACTGCAAAATTCGGATTATCAACTACGGCGTTGATGCGGCCGGGACGCCCGGTCAGAATCAGAATGCGTCTTCCCATGAATACCGCCTCTTCCACACTATGTGTGACAATCAAATAGCTGATCCTGTTTTTAATCCACATGTCCCGCATCAGATTTTGCAAATGTTCACGGGTCATGGCGTCAAGTGATGAAAATGGCTCATCCATCAGCAGTATGTCCGGATCGGTTGCCAGGGCGCGGGCAATGGCCACCCGCTGTTTTTGTCCGCCGCTCAGTTGGGAAGGATATCGGGCGCCCATGCCCGACAGTCCCATATCCGTCAATAGCCGGTTGACGGTCTCTTTCCGGATGGCAGCCGGAACACGCTTCAATTTCAGGCCCAGCTCAATGTTCTGAGTAACCGTTTTCCAGGGAAACAGCCCAAAATCCTGAAGAACGAATGCAGACTGGCCATTTTTATTGACATGGACAGGGCCGGTCATGGTTGTCAGGCCACTTGTTGGCTGAATCAGTCCGGCCAGAATGTAAAGCAGCGTCGTTTTCCCGCAACCGGATGGTCCGATGATGGAGAGGGTTTGACCATCATCAATCTGAAAAGTAATGTTCTCCAAAACCGGGCCGTCCTGTCCGGAAAAGGTCTTGCATATGGATTGAACAGAAATCATGGGATCAGGAATGTGGTTTATGGATGATGAACCATCAGGTTGTAATCGATCCGGGAATCTGTTACCCCTGTTTCAATCAGCCAATCCTGGACCGCGGCAACGTCAGCGACAGATGGAAGGGATATATCGGGAAATACCGGTATCCGGAACTGGTCTTTTACCGGTAAGGGAAATCGGGTATGTTTGACCAGAATATCTTTATAATTATCCGGATTCTGATTGATGCGGGTCACGATTTTCTGGTAGGCGGCCAGAAATCGGGAAATTCGGGACCGGTCGGCATCGGCCCATTTCGTGGTGATTGCCAGAACTGTCTCTGCGGTATCCAGTGATCTGTCATCGATGATGACGTGAGCCCCTTTTGATTCTGCCAGTGTCAGCAGTGGTTCGGGCAAGAGGGCGGCCGGAATCTGATTGGCCAGAAGCATCTGAAGTCGAATGGGCATTTTTTTGATATCCTGACGGCTGATGCTGTCGGTTTTCAGATTGTGCTTTAAAATCATTCGGTCCAGAAGATATTCAATCACGGTTGCACGCGAAATGCCAATGGACAGTCCCTGGAGTTTATCAAGTGTTTGGATGTCGGATCCAGGCGATACCGCAATCCCGAACATGCGAAAATCCGGATGGGTATGGTAGGCCGTGGTGATCATTTTTAGTTTCTGACCGGAGCGAATCAACAGAATCGTGTTTAGCAAATCTCCGAAGTAGCCATCAAGATTGCCGGACTGAAGGGACGCATCCCGTTCAAGGGCGCTTTCAAAGGGTACCATTTCCAGGCTGATGCCCTCATGTTCGAAATCCTTTTCGGTCAGGCCTACCCATAAAGGCAGAGTATCAACGACCGGAAGGACACCCATTTTCAAGGTATCCGCAGCCATTGTGGTGACAGGCAGAATCAGCAGCAACAGGATGAATCCGAGTGAACGACAGAAAAACGAAATCATATACCTCCCATATACAGTTAATTTGAATCATGTTGGAATCAGATATGATGGAGAATACTAAACATCAACCGGATTGTAAAGCCGGGACTGAAGCAAGCGCGAATCACGCTGCCAACTTGACCCACGGATATTCGAAGATTATACTGACCGGAAAAAACAATTGATTCATTTTATCATTAAATCCGTTATCATGAACAGAGGTGAACACGCCCTATAAATGTGCAGTTACGCTGACCTCAGGAAAACTTGCAATGACACCGTTTGACAAACCGATCTGCGATCACATCCAGAAAGCGCCGTATTATGAGAGTTCCGGCAATGAAGTCACTTTGTTTGAGGCGGCATACGCGGCAAGGCTGCCCGTCATGCTCAAAGGTCCCACCGGATGCGGCAAAACCCGGTTTGTGGAATTTATGGCGCACCGGTTGGGATTGCCGTTGATTACGGTGTCCTGCCATGAAGATTTGTTTGCATCTGATCTCCTGGGCCGGTATCTGTTATTGAACGACCAGACAATCTGGGTGGATGGTCCCCTGACCCGGGCTGTCCGGATGGGGGCTGTATGTTATCTGGATGAAATTGTAGAAGCCCGAAAGGACACAACGGTTGTCATTCATCCCCTGACAGATTCCCGGCGTACCCTGTTTATCGACAAAATTGGTGAAAGCATCGAGGCCCATCCCAATTTTATCATGGTCATTTCCTATAATCCGGGCTATCAGTCCATTTTAAAAGATTTAAAGCAGAGCACCCGTCAGCGTTTCGTATCCCTGTCCTTTGATTATCCCGGCCTGGAGGCAGAAACCGAAATCGTTTCTCACGAAGGAGGCGTCGATACCGAAACCGCATTGCGACTGGTGACATTGGCCGGAAAAATCCGTCAGATACGGGAACATGGCCTGACCGAAGGCGCCAGTACCCGTCTGTTGATATATGCGGCACAACTCATATGCAGGGGGGTCTCACTGGCACAGGCCTGCCGCACCGCGATCTGTCTGCCCCTTACAGATGATTTGAGGCTTCTCGAAACCCTGAACGATCTGATTGACGATATTGAATGATATCTCTTGGTCAATTTCGTTTGACCGGACCGGCTGCAACCAGATAGACAAGCGCGGATTCGGTGTTCAAACCCAGAAGATTTCGCGCTTCTGAATCATAAAGGGCGCCGATGCCGCAGGCCCCCAACCCCAGAGCGGTTGCTCCCAGATATACCGCATGACCCATGTGCCCGGCCAGGGTCATGGCGTAACGGTAGCCCCGCGCCCCCCACTGACGGTCGATCATATCCAGATTTGTCAGAAACAAAAAATGAACACCGGCATTGGCCAACCAGTGCTGATCCAGGCAGACATGAGCCATTTTTGGAATCACATCTCCTTCAAATACCCGGTTAAGAAATCGTTTTTCGGCATCAAGCAGATAAAATCCCGGGGCGATTCCATCCACATTACCAATCAGTAGTCCGGTTGCAAGGCGGGACGCGACCCCATGAGCGACCCCAGATAAATTCTGCCATACATTGCTGATCAGGTTCAGCATGAACATAACCTGGTTCACCCGGATGGGATGGGATATGTAATTTCTTCGGGAACGGCGGATTAAAACGGTTTTGGCATAAGGCAGGGGTGAATTCGGGTCGGTATCCGGCAGTGCTTCATCCGGAAAATCAATGGATTTGAATGGAGCGTACGATAACCCCAGGCGGGTGAGCACATCCTCCGGGGTGGTGTCCGGTGTGACAATATGTTTCCCTGCAAGATGAATATCCAGAATCTCCTGATAGCGGATTTCCGTATCAGATGCCCGGCCAGACCTGCGGATACTTTCCGGCAATGGTTCAACAACCGGGATCTCCTGCGGATGATCCGGCCGATCGGTTTGCGAAGTGTTGCCATATACCTGAATAAACCCGATAGCGACTTCCCTTTCCGGATCAAGCCCCAGGAGATTGTTGACATCCGGATCATCAAAGGCATACGACACCCGACATGTTTTTCCTGCGGCGCGGATTGCCAGTCGCAGATTTTCCATAACATGGCCGGCGTCCAAGAGAACGTAGCGATATGCCCGCCGTCGATATTTCCAGGCACTGCGAAAAAACATGCCGCTGACTACAAATACCGCAACAGGATTTGATTTTATTGCATCTTGACCGGTTTGAAACACAGGAACAAAATTTCCATCCCGAAGAGGAGTCAGACTTCTGTTGAAAACACCGCAATGAAAAACACCTGAGGGCAACTCGGAGCTGCCGGACCAGACCAGATAAATTTCATTGGGATAAAGCGCACCTGCCGACGGCGCACTGCGGAAATAAAAATCCGATGCCCCCTGGCGGCTTTTTCCGGTAAGCCCGTTTGCCAGATACAGAATTTTGGCGAGGTCTTCCATAATCAGAGAATTTTGGCATGAAGATGTGCATGCACCCGCCATCACATGGCTGAGCGCTCCGGAATAAAAATCTTTGATTTCCGGCAAATGAAGCGGTGTCATTTCAGGATAGATTTTATACGGCATCGGCTGATTCTGCCAGTCCAGAACGGTCCGGTCCATATTCTTTCTGTCATAACTGGTGGACTCATGATACGTGCGTGATGTTGGCATGGCTTTTTGCCTCGATTTTTATTTGCGCCAGAATTCGGGTACAAACAGGATAATGACGGTATAGATTTCAAGTCTGCCCAGGAGCATACAGAAAGATAGCACCCATTTGGCCGTTATGGGCAAGTGAAAAAAATTGTCTGTCGGACCGACAGTTCCCAGTCCGGGGCCGATATTACCGATGCAGGCGGCAACGGCGGAAAAAGAGGTGACCAGGTCGATACCCAGAGCGGTAAGCACAAAGGAGGATAAAATGAAAAGCCCAAGATATATGATAAAAAAACCCCATATGCCGGTGATGATGTCGTTGGTCACCAGGCGTTTTCCAAATTTGAGTTGGGTGATGGCATGGGGGTGAATCAGACGAAACAATTCCAGATAGCTGTGCTTGAGAAGCATCATGATGCGCATGCATTTCATTCCGCCACCAGTCGATCCGGCAGAGGCCCCCAGAAACATGCATAAAAGCAGAATCGCCTGGGAAAATACGGGCCAGACTTCAAAATCCGCAGTGGCATACCCGGTTGTGGTGATAATGGATAAAACCTGAAAAGAGGCATACCGGAAGGACTGAATCAAATCGGGATAGGTTGTCAGATAAAGCCCATACGTAATCAGCAGAATAAAAATGATAACAACCGAAAGATAGAATCGCAGTTCCGGGTCTGTGAACATAAATTTGCTTTTACCGGAAAGCATGAGATAGTGCAGTGAAAAATTGATGCCGGACAGTAACATGAAAATGGTAATGACCGCATCGATATAGGCGCTGTTGTAATAGGCAATAGATAGATTCCGTGTGGAAAATCCGCCTGTCGCCAGCGTTCCGAAGGTATGGCAGATGGCATCAAAAAAATCCATTCCGCCAAAAAACAGCAGAATGATCATGAGAAATGTAAACAGAATATAGACTTTCCAAAGTGCTGAAGCCGTATCCCGTATGCGCGGGGTCAGTTTGTCCGGAGTTGGTCCAGGGGCCTCTGCCTTATAAAGCTGCATGCCACCCAGTCCAAGAAACGGCAGAATGGCCAAGGACAGAACAATAATTCCCATGCCGCCAAGCCAGTGTGTCAGGCTTCTCCACATGAGAATTCCCTTTGGGACACGTTCAATATCAACAAGAACTGATGAGCCTGTGGTGCTGAAGCCGGAAATGGATTCAAATACACAATCCGTGAAAGTGGGAAATGTTCCGGACAGCAAAAATGGAAGCGCACCGATGATGGTTGCGGCAATCCATCCGATCGTGACAATGGCCATGGCATTTCTGTGGCTCATGTGTGGTTGATTCGGACGCCGAAAAATCAAAAAAACGGGTAATCCCGCGCCCAGGGAAATCAACATGGACTGAATCAGGGGCCAGGCGGTTCCGTCGTCATAATAGATGGAAAAAGCCAGTGGAAACAGCATGGTCAGGCTGATACAAACAGCTATTGCCCCTACCGAACGCATCACATAATGCCATCTCATTTAAATATACTCCAGCTTGACCATCAATTCCCGTTCGACTATTGGAATATTTTTTCGGGTTGACAGTATCACAACACGGTCATTGGGTTGAATGACCGAATTTCCGTCCGGTATAAAGCTGGTTTCCCCGCTGGTAACAGCCAGAACGATGGCGCCTTTGGGAAAATGAAGATTTTTTATTGGCGTGCCGACGATGCCGGATGTTTCCAGCGCAATCGCTTCCAGAACTTCGGCATCCTCACCCTTGAGTGACACAGATGACAGAATTTTCCCCCGCCTGACATGCTGAACAATGCTGTTGATTGCGGAAAGCCGGGGGCTGATGACATTTCCCAATCCGATATCGCTGATAATCGGCATATAGGCAAATTTGTTGATGCGGGTCATGGTTCGTTTTGCACCCATGCTTTTTACAAGGAGTGATGTCAGAAAATTGGTCTCCTCATTTCCTGTCAAAGATATCACCATGTCCATATCACGAATGTTTTCTTCCTCCAAAAGCGATTTGTCTGTTCCGTCTCCATGAAGCACTATGGCGCTTTGAAGCTTTTCAGCCAGCAATTGGCATCGCTCAAGGCTGGATTCTATGATTCGAAGATGATAGGACCGTTTTTCAATTTCCTGAGCAATTTTTAGGCCGATGTTGCCACAACCGACAATCAGGATACGATGAACCGGTTCGGTTCGGCTGCCAAATATCTTGAGAACCGGTTTCAGATCGGTTTTTTCACAAACGAAATAGATCAGGTCGTAGGCCTTGATGGTATCGTTGCCAAAGGGGATGATGAGACGGTTGCCCCGAAATATGGCAGCGACAATAAACCGGAGGTTGCCGATTTTTTTTCGGAGTTCAAACAGTCGAATGCCGATTACCGGACTATCCTTTTCAATACGAAAACCGATCAGCTTGATGTTGCCGTTTGCAAAATCACTGACGTGTTCGGCGCCGGGAACGGCAAGTGAATGCATGACGGTTTTAACCAGCTCACTTTCGGGATTGATGACCGTGTCAATGTTCAGTATGCGGGGCGTCAGGTCGTGTTTGAAGTGAAAGTAATCTTCATCACGAATACGGGCAAGCTTCATGATTCCGGGGCCGATGGCTTCAGCAAACAAGCAGGCAACCAGATTGGTTTCGTCACTGTCTGTAACAGCCAGAAGCATTTCCGAACTGACGACACCGGCTTCTTCCAACACGCGCGGACTGCTGCCAGACCCACAAATGGTCTGAACATCCAGGAGGTCGGAAAACCGTTTCAGAGCTTCCGGCCGCTTGTCGATAACCACGACCTCCTTGTTTTCGATAGTCAGCCTCTGGGCGGTATGAAAACCGACCTCTCCGGCGCCGACAATAATGATTTTCAAATGGACCTCCTTCTGAACATGGATTGAAGGTCATAACCGATATCATATGATCAACGGATAATCCAGTCAAAATAGATGGTCTGATACTCCGGTAATCCATCAGCCGGTTTTTCAATACCAAATCGTGTTTGAACGAAAACGCCTGTTCAGACAAAATTCGAATATCGAAATCCGAAATTCGAAACAAATTCAAATTTCAAATTTCTGAATGACCCAAACGATATGCCAGACAATGCAGCGTTTTGAACATTTGGGTTTGTTATTTGGGGAATTGTTTCGGATTTCGCGCTTCGAATTTCGAATTTTAAGATACAGGGTTTCCGTTCAGGCGCTATCTACACACTGTATCTCTGGCATGGGTGAATCTTCTTGCCATTTGATGGACATATGATAATTTGGGTGGACAGAGCACCACAGGGTGCTGAATCCGCCTATCTCATATGCGGGACAGGTCATCATCGCGATAATTGAAGGAGTTGTGTATCATGCCACCCTATGATGAAATCGATTTATCCGGAGTCAAAACTTACTCTGCTCTCAATCGGGTTTCCAAGGTCAAAACCGATTTTGAGGCAGGCCCCATCCATTCGGGAATGACGGTAAAAGCGTTTTTGAACAGCCTGCCGGCCTGCCTCAAGGCCGAGGATTTGAAACGGGTTGCACGTTCCATTGTAGAAGCCAAAAAAAGCCGGAAGCCGGTCATTGTCATGATCGGCGGACATGTGATCAAAACCGGGTGTGCCACCGTACTGATCGATCTTGTCCGGCAGGGATTCATAACCCATGTCGCCTCAAACGGCTCTGCCGCCATTCATGATACGGAGCTGGCCCGGTTTGGCCATACATCCGAGGATGTCGCCAGTCAATTGGCAGACGGTTCTTTTGGGATGGCTTCGGACACAGCCGGTCTGGTAAACCATGCCGCCATCCGGGCCGTCGAAAAAAAGGATGGGTTCGGCGAATCAGTGGGTGCTATGCTGGCGGAAGAATCACCACCACACCTGAATCGCGCCCTGATCTATCAGTGCTACCGCCATCGGATTCCCTACACGCTCCATGTCGCCATTGGAACGGATATTGTCCACCAGCATCCCTCTGCGAGTGGTGCGGCCATTGGCGAGGCCTCACTGAGGGATTTTCGGATTTTTGCCGCCACGGTATCCAAACTGGGAGACGGGGGGGTGGTATTGAATCTGGGCAGTGCGGTTCTGATGCCGGAAGTGTTTTTAAAGGCTCTGTCCGTTGCCAGAAACCTCGGATTTTCGGTTGCCAATTTCACAACGGCCAATATTGACATGATCCAGCATTATCGGCCTGGTGTCAATGTGGTCACCAGACCGGTTCTCGAAGGTGGTCACGGATATGCCATCACCGGACATCATGAGATTATGATTCCACTCCTGGCTGCAGCCGTTTATGAGTATGCGGGATAGGATATGAAATAATATTTCGCGAACGGATATGGATGGTTTCCAATTTCGCGAAAAAAACATCAGAGTTAACTAAAATCACGAAAGGTTGGTCATATGTTTCTGGAAGCATTGGATGAACACACAGATGCGATGAACCGGTTGGCGATACTGGAGATTCCAATTGTTGATGCGGCTGAATCAATAATAAAAACGCTTCAGGAAGGGAACAAGATTCTGGTTTGTGGAAATGGGGGATCAGCGGCAGATGCCCAGCATTTTGCAGCAGAACTGGTGGGCCGGTTTGAAAAAGAAAGACAACCGTGGCCCTGCATATCGTTGACTACCGATACATCCAATTTGACAGCCATTGGAAACGATTATGGGTATGATGCGGTTTTTTCCCGTCAGGTACTGGGATTGGGCCGGTCCGGCGATCTGTTGATCGGCATATCGACGTCAGGCAATTCGCGAAATATTCAGGAAGCCGTTGGGGCTGCAAAGCATATCGGGATGAAAACAGTCGGTCTTCTGGGAAGAGATGGCGGAACGCTGGCCCAACAGGTGGACTGTGCTGTAACTGTCGCCCATCCCAGAACCGCGCGCATTCAGGAATGTCATATTTTCATCCTGCATGTATGGGCCATGATCATCGAGAACCGGCTGGGTAGAAGTGATTTGGGGCATGATGGATGAGATGATCAGCCCAAAAAGGATCTTGACAACATGTCTGAGTGTGATATTGAGTAGAATAACTACTCTAAAAGGAATCCTTGTTGCAAAATTTATTATCGGGAATCATATCGTCAAAAACCCGTATCAAGCTTTTGATACGGTTTTTTTTCAATCCGGAAACACGTTCATATCTTCGGGAATTGGCCAAGGAATTTGGTGTCTCCACCAATGCCGTGCGCGAGGAACTCAATCAGCTCACCGAAACCAGACTCCTGAAATCGGAAAAGAACGGGCGCCAGGTTTTGTATGCGGCAAATATCGATCATCCCCTGTTTCCGGAATTGCGGTCCATGGTCAACAAGGTCATGGGCCTGGATCAGGTTATCGACGGTATCGTAAACCGCCTGGGAGATCTGGATTTTGCCTATCTGATCGATGATTACGCCGAAGGCAAGGACACCGGTATCATCGACCTGCTTTTGGTGGGCAATATCGATATGTATCACCTGAATGATTTGAGCCGAAAAACAGAACGCTATATCAATCGAAAGATCCGGTCCCTGGTTATGACCCGCGAAGAATACCAACTATCATTTCCAGGGCTTCACAATCGCCCCAGATTTTTGATCTGGGCCAGACAGGATGCATGAGCCGGCGTTTGCGCTTTTGTCTTCAAGGGTGATGATCCGGCTGATTTATGATCGATCAAAATTTGCCAGGTTTTTCAATCTGCTGGATTTGTATAACAGGAGAATATCTGATGACGATGTCAACCGGCGACCGTTTCGTGGAAACCATTGTCCATGGCCCGGAACCTATCGCGCTGATTGTCAAATCCGGCCATGACAAACCCGGCGTGAACTTTTTGACATCGCCCAATTTTTCTCAGCAACTGGCATATCTTCAACATGGTGCGGGCAAGAAAATTGCGCCTCATGTTCACAATCTGATCATGCGGCAGGTATTATATACGCAGGAAGTGATCTTTGTCCGTCAAGGTCGCATGAAAGTGGATCTGTTTGACTCAGCCAAAGAATATATCTGCTCCAGAATCCTTGAAACCGGAGATCTGATTCTTTTCTGTGGCGGTGGTCACGCCTTTGAAATGCTGGAGGATACATCCATGATCGAGGTCAAGCAGGGGCCGTATGCCGGTGAAAACGATCACGAAGTTTGAATGGAAAAAAATGCGCATGACACCGGTGAATGAACCTGTGCTGATCATCGAGCCGGGCCGGACTGAAAAAAATTACTGGGCCGATTTGTGGCGTTACCGGGAGTTGTTCATCATCCTGGCCTGGCGGGATATTTCGGTTCGGTACAAACAGACGGTGATTGGGGTTGTATGGGCCATTCTCCGGCCATTTTTGACCATGATCGTATTTACCGCCTTTATTGACTTTGGTATCAGTTTTTTGATTCTGATCGGATTGATGCTGTTTTACCAGTTCTCGCCGGGCTGGCATATTTTTCTGTTGCCTGTGTTCATTCTTCTGGCATTATTGGCCAGTCTGGGGCCGGGGCTGTGGATTACCGCGATCAATGTCAAGTATCGGGATTTTCGCTATGTGATTCCATTTATCGTGCAATTCGGGCTGTATGTTTCCCCGGTGGGATTCAGCAGCAATGTTATTTCCAACGACTGGCGCCTGTTGTACAGTATCAATCCAATGGTTGGTGTAATCGACGGTTTCCGATGGTGCATCCTGGGGGGAGAAAGCCTGCTCTATTGGCCTGGATTTGTCATCAGCCTGGTTATTATCCTTTTGTTTCTTTGGCTGGGTATTACCCATTTCCGGAAGATGGAAAAAACGTTTGCGGATATCATATAGAGGGCTGACAGCACGGACTCCCATGCCAAGTCTATCGATTTACAATCATTGACTTTAACACGACATATGCCATTATATGTACCATTTAAATTCATATCACGTTTTAAGTTGAGTTGTGATTGGGGGGTGAGAAGCGGTGTTCAATCGACGTGCGATAGAAGATATCAAGGCGTGGCATAAACAGATTAAGCGCAAGCCGTTGGTTATCCGTGGCGCAAGGCAGGTGGGAAAAACCACCGCAGTCCGTCTTGCTGCGGACCAGCTCTCCGTCAAGGTGATTGAAGTCAACCTGGAGCGGCATACTGCTGCCTTCCCAAAATCAGGGCGATCCTGTCAAAAAGGCAAAACAGGATTTTTTATACAAAAGAAATATGCTAACACGGTTGACAGCCATTGCATGCTGAAAAATCAGAAAGATTCATCTTTAACCGGAGGTGACGCGGTGAAAAGATTGCTGTAATAACGGTTTATGTTCCAAAACCTCCCAAGTTTATTGATCCATGGACCCGGAGGAAAAAAGATGATGAAAAAGTGTAATTTCTG
>JBFXFK010000046.1:0-32251 GCA_050179135.1 Desulfatirhabdiaceae bacterium
GCGGGAGTACCCTGAAATCAAACTCAAGGTCGTTTCCGCCAAACTGGACAATTATGCCGAGATACCGGTCCGGGACCTGTCCACAGGTTTGGTCGATGCCTATATCGGCAACCTGTTCATGACGACCTACATGATCCAGTCCAGAGGATATACCAATGTAAAGGTGGCGGCGCCAACGCCGTTTGAAAACCATAACCAGGCCATGGCCCTGCGCAATGACTGGCCGGAGCTGGCCGGCATCATCAACAAAACCCTGGCCGCCATGACACCGGATGAACATGCGGCCATCCGGAACAGGTGGCTGTCTGTCCGGTACGAATACGGGATCAGCACGGCCGATGTATTGAAATGGATTGCGGGTGTTGCCGGTGTTTCCCTGATTTTTATTGCCTTTGTCATGTTCTGGAACAGGCGGCTCAAGGCAGAGGTGGCGTTTCGAAAAAAAATCGAGGCAGATCTGCGTGACAGCGAAAACCTGCTGAACGATGTGGGCGCCATTGCAAAAATCGGCGGATGGGAAATGGACCTGGTCACCCAAAAATCCAAATGGACACGGGGCACCCATGATATTTTTGAAATTGGCATGGGTGAGCCCATTCCCGGACCGGACGAATACATCCAATACTGTCTTCCGGAATATCGGGAACAGGTGAATGCGGCCATGACGGCATTGATTCATGAAGATCAACCGCTTTGGTATGAAGCCCAATTGCAGACAGCCAAAGGGAATATCAAGTGGTGCCGGGCCATGGGAAGAGCCATCCGCCATGACGGCAAATGCATGAAACTTTATGGTACGTTTCAGGATATTACTGAAAGAAAGGAATCGGAAACCGAAGCAAGGCGGCGAGAATCGTTATTTGAAAAGATATTCAACCTGTTGCCGGTTGGTCTCTGGATCGCGGATGAAAACGGCAGGTTGTTGAGAGGAAATCCGGCGGGCATTCAAATCTGGGGTGCGGAACCCGATGTTTCTCCGTCGGAATACGGGGTTTTCAAAGCCAGGCGATTGCCATCGGGGGAAGAAATCGCCCCTGATGACTGGGCCCTGGCCCATACCGTAAAAACGGGGATGACCGTTGTTGACGAGATGCTTGAAATCGATGCATTTGACGGGACAAAAAAGATCATCCTCAATTATACGGCCCCTGTTCTGGATGATGCGGGAAATATTCGGGCAGCCATTGTGGTGAATCATGACATCACCCTGCGCAAACGGGCCGAGGCGGCCGAACGGCAGACTGCAGTCCGGCACCGCACACTGATCGATACCATTCCGGACCTGATCTGGTTGAAAGACCTGAATGGGGTCTATTTGAGCTGCAACCCGACATTTGAACGCTTTTTCGGGGCCAGGGAATCCGAAATTATCGGTAAAACCGATTACGACTTTGTGAACAAGGATTTGGCCGATTTTTTTCGTGAGCATGACCGGAAATCCATTTCTGCGGGTCACCCCTGTATCAACGAGGAGAGGCTGACCTTTGCTGATGGTGGCTATCAGGGACTGTTTGAAACCATCAAAACCCCCATGCGTGACGCCGATGGCAATCTTGTCGGCGTGCTTGGGATTGCCAGGGACATCACCGGGCGCAAGACGGCTGAAGAAGCCCTGAAAGAAAATGAACAACGCTATAAACAGGCCGAAAACCTGGGTCATGTCGGAAATTGGGAATATGATCTGGTAACAGAAAAATTCTGGGGTTCTGATGAAGCCAAGCGGATCTATGGTTTTGATCCGGACAGCAGAAAATTCACGGTGGATGAGGTCGAAAACTGTATCCCGGAGCGGGAACGGGTCCATCAGGCCCTGGTTGATTTGATGGAAAAAAACGAGCCATACAATCTTGAATTCGAGATCAGACCCGTTTCCGGGCCCAAAACGCGAATCATCAGATCCATTGCGGAAATCATGAAAGATGACTCGGGTGCGCCCATCAAGGTCGTTGGGGTCATACAGGACATCACCGACCGGAAAACGGCTGAAAAAGAAAAACTCGAACTGGAAGCGCAACTGCGGCAATCTCAAAAAATGGAGGCAATCGGAAGACTTGCCGGTGGGGTTGCCCACGACTTCAACAATATGCTCAGCATCATCCTTGGCAATTCGGAAATCATCATGGATGACTTGGGCCAGACCAATCCGTTCTTATCCAATCTGCAGGAAATTCATAAAGCCGCGGAGCGTTCAACCAATCTGACCAGACAATTGCTGGCCTTTGCCCGCCGACAGACCATCGAGCCCAAAATTCTGAACCTCAACCAGGTTGTTGCGGACATGCTCAAAATGCTTCAACGCCTTATCGGGGAGGATATTACGCTGACCTGGCTGCCTGCAACAGAATTGTGGACGGTCAAAATAGACCCCTCCCAGGTTGATCAGATTATGGCAAACCTGTGCGTCAATGCACGGGATGCCATCCGGGGCGTTGGCAAGGTCACCATCGAGACGGGCAATACGGTTTTCAATGCGGATTATTGCCGTGACCATGCCGGGTTCATTCCCGGCGACTTTGTCATGATAGCCGTCAGTGACAACGGCTCCGGTATGGACCAGGAAACCCTGGCAAACCTTTTTGAACCGTTTTATACAACAAAGGATATTGGTCAGGGAAGTGGCCTGGGATTGGCAACCGTCTATGGAATTGTCAAGCAGAATAACGGATTCATTAACGTCTACACCGAGCCTGGTGACGGCAGCACCTTTAAAATATATCTTCCGGTTCATGCGCAACCGGTCGTGACCCAACAAAAAGAAGATCTTCAGAAAACAACCCCAAAAGGCAATGAAACAATTCTGGTGGTGGAGGATGAAACGGCCATCCTGAAAATGACCCGGATGATGCTCGAACGGCTGGGTTACACGGTTCTGGCCGCATCAACACCCAATGAAGCCATCAGAATTGTGGAAGAATCCGGCCTGAATGCCATTCATTTGCTCATGACCGATGTTGTCATGCCCGAGATGAACGGCCGCGACCTGTCCAAAAGGCTTCTCGGCCTCTCCCCAAACATGAAATGCCTGTTCATGTCCGGCTACACCGCCAATGTGATTGCCCATCACGGTGTACTGGATGCGGGCGTACATTTTATCAACAAACCCTTCTCGAGACAGGATCTGAGCATCAAAATCCGGGAGGTACTGGATCAGGTTGTGTTTGCCGGGGAAAATTTTTAACCGCGAAACACGCCAGCCTTCCAAACAATTCTCTTGAAAATTGCCAGTATTGTAACTATATTTTCATGAAAATGGCTAAAAATAATCATTTTGGGAGAGCTGTAACGATTTTTTGAGGTGCGATGACTTTGGACACGACACAGAACCGGCTGGCGGGATATGCGATTCTGATCGAGCGGTACGGCTTGCGCGCTTTGCCGAACTGGCACACCTCCTCTGTCAGCCCGACCGGGACGCTGCGCTCGACCATTCATCCGGACGGGCAGGTGGAATCCGTCTATCCCCGGTCCTATTGGCCCGGAGAAGGGACGGGAGATCATCTGGAGTTCGCCCTCAAGTATGACGGCGTCAATCTGGGTATCCTGTCGGCCCTTTTCGAAGTGGTCCCGGCGGACGAGATAGCGGCTTGGATCAGCTCGAAACCAACCGGGAAATACGCCCGCAGGATCTGGTTTCTGTATGAATTTCTGACCGAACGGGAACTCCCGCTGCCGGAACTGACCAAGGGGAATTACATTGAGTTGCTTGAGCCGGACCGTTACTACACCGCACCCTCCGGCCGTCGCATGAAGCATCAGAGGGTCATCGACAATCTGCTTGGCGGTAAGGATTTCTGTCCCATCATCCGGCGCACCGAAAAACTTGCGGCCATGGAGGGAATCGACTTGGAGAAACGGTGCGAAGAGGTCATGACCGCCTATCCGCCGGAGCTTCTCAGGCGGGCGCTGAGCTACCTGTATAACAAAGAGACCAAGTCTTCATTCGAAATCGAGCACATCAAGCCGAGCGTCTCCCGGATGGAGAAATTCATCGGCTTGCTGGAGGTGGCCGAATACAAGGACTTTTGCGAGAAGCGTCTTTTGGTCGACGTACAGAACCGCATCGTCGATCCCCGATTCCGGGACACGGACTACCGGGCCAGCCCAAACTACGTCGGGCAGACGATTCGCTACCAAAAGCAACTCGTTCACTATGTCTGCCCGAAGCCCGACGATCTCCCGGAACTGATGGATGGCGTGCTCACCGCCCACCAGGTGATGAAAGAAAGCAGGGTCCCCGCCATTATCCATGCCGCCGCGATCTCCTACGGCTTTGTCTTCATGCATCCCTTCGAGGACGGCAACGGCCGTATTCACCGTTTTCTTATTCACAACATCCTGGCCCTGCGCGGCGCGATCCCGAAAGGACTCATGTTCCCGGTCTCTGCCGCCATGCTGAAAAATCCAGCGATTTACGATCACTCCCTGGAGGCTTTCGCAAACCCACTCATGCGACTGGTTGAATACGAACTGGACGATCTCGGTCAAATGACCGTGCCGGATGAGACCGGTCGTCTGTACAGGTATATCGACATGACCGCTCAGGCGGAGGCGTTGTACGATTTCGTCAAGCTCACCATCGAGCACGAGCTGGTGGAAGAACTCGATTTTCTGGCGAATTACGACAGCACCAAGCAGGCTGTTCAGAAAATTGTGGACATGCCTGACCGCCTCATTGACCTTTTTATCCAGCTCTGCCTGCAAAACAACGGTCGTTTATCGGCGGGAAAGAGGGAATCGCATTTCGGATTTCTGACCGATGACGAGTTGGCAGACATGGAAAACGCCGTCCGGAAAACCGGTAGGTCAGGTTGGCCAGCAGTTTGGCCTACCTGACAGCGTGATGAGCCGTAAGCAAGATGTCAGGGAGCCGCAAAAAACTGCGGCGCCCTGACCTACCCGGCTGATTTCTGAATTCTGAACATGGCCGGATTGATTGAGATGTTACGTACATGTAAACAAGAGCAAGTCAATCTTGATAAAAATCATGGAAGCGTTCGGACACAGGGTTAACCCCCACTTTTTCATCAACCATCAATGGAGGTGCTGTTCATGTTACAATTGAAAAGATTCATGACGATTATTGTGGCTGTTTCCTGTATGACACTGGTTTTATCCATGTCTTTGGAAGCGTCCGAAACCGGCCGTTTGAACCGGATTCTCGAAACAAAAACCCTGCGGGTGGGAACCCCGGGCGACTATCGGCCCTTTTCCATGCTCGACAAAACAACCGGAAAATATGAAGGGCATGATGTCGAACTGGCCAAGTTGCTGGCGGCCGATCTTGGCGTAACCGTGGAATTTGTTCCGACCACCTGGCCAAAGCTGATGGAGGACTTTCTTGCCGACAAGTTTGATGTGGCCGCGGGTGGCATCACACGGAGTCTGGCCCGCATGATGAAAGCCGATTTTCTGCCGCCTTATGCGCCCAATGGCAAAGTGGCCCTGATCCGTAAATCCGATAAGGACAAATTTGTTTCTTTGGAGAAGATCGATGTGCCGGAGACGACGGTCATTGTCAACCCCGGTGGGACGAATGAAAAATTTGTACAGGCAAATATCAAAAAGGCCAAGGTGACGGTTCATCCCAGCAATGCAGAAATTCCGGCGTTGATTGCCGAAGGCAAGGGAGATGTGATGATTACGGAAGCCTATGAAGCGGTGGTCTATTCAAAAAAGGACGACAAGCTCTTTCCGGCGTTTATCGACAAGCCCCTGACCAAAATCAGCTTTATGGGATTCATGATTCAGCAGGATGATCCGCAGTTCACCAAAATCATGAATTTTTTGTGGAACGATGCGAAGCTGCGGGGAGATATGGATGTCCTCTTTGACCAATGGCTGAAATAGTTCCGGTCATCGTGGATTTGTGACTAAAAGCCGGTGGAGCCATTTCAGATGCTGTTCAAATGAAATTAGAAGGGGCATAGGGGCAACGCATGCATGGCTAGCGGGAATGGCAAATCGTGAAAGATGAATGCCGAAAGCCGGTAGGTCGGGTTGGCCGGCAGTTTGGCCTACCTGACAGCGAGGTTAGCCGCAAGCAAGATGTCAGGGAGCCGCAAAAAACCGCGGCACCCTGACCTACCCTGCTGGATCATACGATTCACCTATTCCCCCCCTGCTACCGGTCATCATTCGATTGATTGTCAGATCCGCAATAAAATCCATAATATTTTCCAGATTGTATTTTTTGTCCAACGAAAGCCGTAAGGACATGATTTCGATGAGGCCCGTCAGGGCATACGCCAGAAGGTCCGGATCGATTTCGCGAACAGACCCATCTTTAATTCCCGCTTCGATCTCCCGCACCACAGGCCGGGTCAGGCCATGATAGATTTTTTTGATTTTTTCCGCCGGCCATTTTTCTTCGCTTGCCAGCTCGGCTCTCAGTTGGTTCAAAATTTCACTGTATTTGGTGTAATTTTTGTAGAAAACCCTGCCCCGGATTTTCATCCGCTCCAAAAAATCATTTTCCCCCTTGATCGCGGCCGCGGCCTCACCAACAATGTTGCGAAATACATCGTCAATGACTTCGATAAATAATTCCCGCTTGTTTTGATAATAGAGATAGAACGTGCCCGTGGAGATTTTCAGGGAACCGGTGATATCGGCGATTTTGGTCTGATGGTATCCTTTCTGGCTGAATACCCGTATGGCCGCTTTGATAATCTCCTGTCGCTTCCGCTCCTTTTCCTTGTTCGTGGCAACGGTTTTTGTCACGTCATAGGCATCCGCCGTTAACGCCGGAGCGGTCTCGACCAATTCCATGTGCTCCTTCAAAAACACGACGGGAACACGCGCCCCTTTTTTCAACTGGCTGATTTCCTTTAGCCGTTGAACATGGCTGTCATCGTAATACGCCATGGTCCGCCCTGTTTTATGGGGCGGATGCAGAATCCCCTGCCTGAGATAAAAATGAATGCTGGTCCGCGGCACGCCCGATCTTTCTTCCAGTTCTTTTATCCGCATGATTCGATCCCTCACGCTTTAACTATAGATTGTAAAACTATAGATTAAAAAATACATATTTCCCATACAGCCGACACCAAAGACTGAATCAGATTTCTGATATGCTTTTTAATTTATTATATCAGTATATTATGATGATTCATTCGATTTGATTTTAAACAACTCATTAATATTGACAGTATGTTTTCTATAGACTAATTACAAAAATAATTCGTCATTATCTATAGATTTAACAAACCCGATAATACCTGT
This sequence comes from Desulfatirhabdiaceae bacterium, assembly GCA_050179135.1. Lineage (GTDB taxonomy): Bacteria > Desulfobacterota > Desulfobacteria > Desulfobacterales > Desulfatirhabdiaceae > UBA4064. Next base: position 7,222 of record JBFXFK010000046.1, read on the forward strand.
CAAGCCACAAATATAACACCATTCATATACAGGAGGGCGCCAATGGGAGAGAAAAATCTTGCCATTATCGGCATTGGAGAGGTTCCCACCGGAACGTATCCGGACCGGTCACAATGGGACATCATTTATGAAACCTGCATCACCGCAGTAAATGATGCCGGCTTCCACAAAAACGATGTGGAAGCCGTCATTACCGTTGCTCCTCAGGCTCAGCCACAGCTCACGGCTGAAATATCCTTTGGAATGATACCGGAAGAACTCGGTTTGAAAGGATGTAAGGATGTCTGCATCTGCAATGCCGGTGGCTCATCCACATCCAATTGCCTTCGCCTGGCGGAGCGGATGATTGAAAGCAATCAGGCCCAAATCGTTCTTATTCCACATGTAACGGTCCATTCCACCATTCCGATCCCGGAGCTGATCAGCTTTTTCGCCAAAGCCGGTATCGATCTTCAGTGGGAATACCCTTACGGCACCACATACAACGGTATTATCGCCATGATGACCCGACGGTACATGCATGATTCCGGAACAACGGAAGAAGAAATGGCATCTGTGGTGGTCTCCTTGCGGAAATGGGCCGCGCTGGACCCCAATTCCATTTTTTACGGCAAGGAAGTGCCCTCCATTGAAAAAGTGTTGTCATCCGGCATGGTGTCGTCGCCGCTGCATAAACGGGAATGCAATGTGCTGGCCGACGGCGGCGCCGCACTGGTGGTGACATCTGCTGAAATTGCAAAACAGACAGGATATCCCGCAGCCTTCAAGCTCGGTGAAAGCACCCGGTATTTCAGTGCTTTCACGACGACAAGAAGCGCCGAATCGGTTAACCATGGTTTTGCCCAGGCCACACAGGAGGCGTTGGAAGCCGCGGGCCTCACAAAAGAAGACATTGATATCTGGAATATGTACCTGGCCTATCCCTTTGGCCATCCCCTGTTTATGGAAAGCATCGGCCTGTGCGAACCCGGCCAGGCGGGCAAAATGTTTTTGGAAGGCCACACATGGCCCGGCGGAAAATTGCCGTGGGCGACCATCGGCGATGCCATCGGCCGCGGTCACACCGGCTCCGGTGTGAGCATGGCAACGTATGTGGAAACCGCGCGCCAGCTCATGGGCAAGGCCGCGGCAAGGCAGGTGCCGGATGTGAAATATGTCTTTCAAAACACTTCCGGCGGATCAGGCATGAACTTCATCGCAACCGTATGGGGGAGGAATATGTAATGGACACCCAAAAACCAGTTCCCGTCATTCAGCCCTGGACAAGACAATTCTGGAAGGCGACCAAACAGGGCAAGTTGTTGGTTCAGCATTGCAACGACTGCAATTGCAATATCTTTTTCCCCAAAAAAGTCTGCCCCGAATGCTGGTCTGAAAATTTAACCTGGATTGAATCTTCCGGCAGGGCCAAAGTCTATTCCTTTACCGTCATGCATGACATGGTGGAGCCCAAATTCATGGCGGACCTGCCCTATGTCCTTGCCATGGTGGATTTGGACGAGGGAATTCGCATGACCACCCGTATTGTCAATTGCAAACATGAAAACGTGGCCATCGGCATGGATGTGACGGTTGTTTTTCAGGATGTATCGCCGGAATGCGCGTTGCCCATTTTTCAGCCGGTTGATCCATTTTTGCGGATTGAAGCAACTGATCCGGAAGAAACCGAAACAAAGGCTCCGGAACTTCAAACCGGATTGAAACCGGAGGATTATCAGACGATACGATATGAAATCACCGGTAAAAATAACGCCATCTGCACCATCACCCTGAACCGTCCGGACAAATACAATGCCATCAACCGAAGGATGGCCGCAGAACTCCTCGATGCATTTCGCCGTGTGAGAGACATCCCCGGCGTCGGCGTGGTTGTTTTAACCGGTGCGGGCAACGCATTCTGCACCGGCGGCGACCTTGAAATCTTCCCGTCTCTGGCCGAACACCAGAACAGCCTCAACTGGCTGTCTCATGATGGACTGGATGTTCAGCGGGCCATCGCAGGCTGTGAAAAAGTGGTTATCGGCAAAATCAACGGCCATTGTCTGGCCGGCGGTTTGGAAATCGCCCTTGCCTGCGATCTCCTTTACGCAAAAGCCTCTGCCAAAATGGGAACCACGGAAATCAACATGGGCGTGCTGCCCGGATGGGGCGGAACCGCCCGGATGCCCCGGAGCATGCCCATATTTCGCGCAAGGGAAGTCATCTTCAGCGGCCGGAAGGACTACACGGCCAACGAAATGTATGACATGGGACTGCTCACGCGGGTGTTTGCCGACGATGCGTTTGAAGCCGGATTTGAAGCGGTGGTGAACAATATCGCCTCCAAGAAACCCATTGCCCTGCGGATGGGAAAGGAAATCATGGCGCGATCGGTGGACGGATGCGACATCGAAACCGCACTGGCGGTGGAACGAAACGGGATCCAGTGGTTGACGTATGCACCGGATGTCCAGGCGGTGATGGATCAATTCAGAGCCCGTCCTCATCAACTGGCCCGGCAGCAGAAACAGCAAAATATCAAATCTGACGTTCAGCAATAACAAGGAGTGAACCATGGATTTCAGCTTAAGCAAAGAACAGGAAATGATGCGCAGGGAAATGAAGCTTTTCTGCAAAAAGGAATTGAGCAAGGAGTTTGTCCAATGGATGGACGAAAATGTGGATTTCCCTCCGGATGAGCTCTGGCGGAAATTTGTCGATATCGGTTTTTTTAAAGCCGCTATTCCGGAAGAATACGGCGGGGACGCGCTCGGTTATTTGGACCAGATGATTGTATTTGAGGAAATCTGTAAAGCCTCCATGTCCGTTGCCCTGGCTGTGGGCACGACTTCGGGTTTCGGGCCCCGCTTTATTGCGGAATTGGGGACCAAAGAGCAGAAGGAAAAATATCTGCCACTCATCGGTGAAGGCAAACTGAAAACCTGTATGGCCCTGACCGAACCGGCCGGCGGCACGGACATTCTCGGCGCCATATCGACCTTTGCCGAAGAAAAGCAGGACCGGTGGGTAATTAATGGAGAAAAGGTGTTTATCACGGCTGCCCACGCATCCGATTACATGATTACCATCTGCAAAACGGAAGCGGCTGCAAAGCCTTCAAGATCCCTGTCTGTTTTCCTGATCCCGTCAAAGAGCAACGGGATCACCATCACCCGTATTCCCAAGATCAGTTGCCATCATTGCGATTCCGTGGGCATCTCCTTTTCAAATGTGGAAATCCCCCATGAAAACATTTTGGGGACAAAAGGGAACGGCTGGTATGAAATGCTGACCGTCCTGAACCCCGAGCGTATCGCGTGTGCCATAATGGGAGTCGGCCTCATTGCAGCGGCCTATGAAGACGCCTTTGCTTACGCCCAGCAGCGCCAGGCTTTCGGCGGGCCCATCAGCCGCTTCCAGATTCTTCAGCATTACCTCGCGGATATGCTCATCAACCTGGAAAACGCCAGAAACCTCACGTACAAAGCCGCCTGGCTCTGCGATAACAAAAAGCCGTACCACATGGAAGCCACCATGGCCAAGCTGATCGCATCGGAAGGCGCATTGCATGCGGGAAGATTCGGGGCCGAGATATTGGGGGGATACGGGATCTGCAGCGAGTACCCGATGCAGCGATATTTACGGGATGCGTATCAGCTACAGTTCTCCCCCATATCCAACGAAATGAGCAAAAATATGATGATGCAGTTTCAGGGACTGCCCAAATCATGGGCATAAAGCTATCCGCGAACGTGATGAAGGAGAAACTATGTACATATTGGGCGATATCCCCCGAAAGAGCGCACTGCATTTTCCGGATAAGGAAGCCATTGTTTTTGAAGCAACCCGGCTGACGTATCAAGAATTGAACCAGCGGATCAACCGCTTGGCCAATGCATTATCCAGGATGGGGTTTAAAAAAGGCGGCCGGGTCACGGTGCTGGCGGAAAACACCCATAAGTATCTTGAAATATATTTTGCCGCCGCCAAACTGGGCATGAGTGTGACCCCCCTCAATTTCAGACTGTCGGACGATGAGCTCATTCATGTGGTGAATGACAGTGAGGCATCCTGCTTTTTTGTCGGCGATGGTTATTTGGAGCGGGCGCAAAATATGATCCAAAGGCTTGAGGCCATCCATACATGGATTTCCATTGACAATCCGTTTCAGGGCTTTGTGGATTACGAAAAGATGTTGGCCGATGCGCCTGAGATTGAGCCGAATGTGGAAGTTGATGAGAATGATCTTTCAGTGCTCATGTACACCGGCGGAACCACCGGCCTTCCCAAAGGCGTCATGATGTCCCACCGCAATCTCATGACAGCCGTTTTATCGGCGACCCTTGCCATGGGGTTTACCAAAGAAGATGTCACCTGTTTTGTCCTGCCGCTGTTTCATGTCTCGTTCTGGCCGGCGCTGTCCGCCCTCATGGTCGGCGGGAAAGTGGTGATCAACCGGAAGCCGGACATGAACGGTATTTTGAAACTCATACAGGATGAGAAATGCACCCACATCAATGCGGTGCCAACCCTTTACGGGTGGCTGCTTCAGTTTGCCAATGTGGATGCCTATGATCTGTCCAGCCTGCGTTCCATCACCTATGCCGGCAGCCCCATGCCGATTGAAGTGTTGAAGCAATGCATCCGAAAGTTCGGCAATATTTTGTCCCAGGCCTATGGAATGACCGAAGCACTTGGGGTCACGCAACTGACCGAAGGGGACCACTTTCTTGAGGGTGATAAATCAAAATTGTTGGCAAGCGCCGGAAAACCGATTCTGTGCGCGGAAATCGATGTTCTGGATGAGGACGACAACCCGGTGAAGACCGGCGAAATCGGCGAAATCGTGGTCCGGGGCAAGCATGTCATGATGGGGTACTGGAAAAATCCGGAAATGACCCGTCAGGCGCTGCGGGGTGGCTGGTACCATTCCGGAGACATGGGGTACATGGATGAAGACGGGTATCTGTATCTGGTGGACCGAAAGGCGGACATGATCGTCACAGGCGGTGAAAACGTCTATCCCAAGGAAGTCGAAGATGTGCTGTATGAACATCCGGCTGTTTCCATGTCAGTTGTGGTATCGGCGCCAGACGACAAATGGGGGGAGCGCGTTCAGGCGGTTGTGGTTCGAAAACCCGGACAATCCGTCACGGAAAATGAAATCATCGATTTTTGCAGGAAAAAACTGGGGGGCTACAAGTGCCCCAAGACCGTTGAATTCTGGGAATCGATTCCGACAAGCCCCATTGGCAAAGTTCTCCGCAGGGATGTGAAGAAAAAGTTCTGGGAAGGTCACGCGCGTTCCATCGGATGATGGGGTCAGGCTGACACCATCCCGCATAACCCATTAAGGAGGCATTATGAGTGAATTTCAGAAAGACGACTATTTTAAAATCGATCCGGAACCCCACCTGATCGGCAACATGGAATCCGTCAAACATTTCCCGGGAGTCCGGATGTGGTGGCGGGCCATCGACGCCATTCACCGGCCCCTGCTGATCGGTACGCCGCCGGAGGCCTATTTGGGGATGGAGGAATGGGAGATGCAAAAAAACAGCGATCCGGCAGGCATTCTCCGGGCCATGGACAAATACGGGGTCGATATCGCCTGCCTGTTGCCCGAATCCATGATGGACACCACCGGCTACACCAGCCGCTGGTGCACCAACGGGGAGATGGCCAAAATTGTGGAATCGAATCCGGACCGGTTCATGTACCAGCCCAACCTCTCCCCCATCAAACACAAAGGGGTGAAAAATACCATCTGGGAGCTGGAATACTGGGTGAAGGAAAAAGGCGCCAAAATTTTTAAATTTTACCCGCCGGAAGACACCTATATCAATGATCCGGACATCTGGCCGTTCTACAAAAAGGCCGAAGAACTGGGCATTGTGCTGGATATCCATACCGGGTTTTCATGGGTCCCGCCCGGAAAAAGCAAATATGCGCTGCCGATTTATCTGGATGACGTGGCGAGGGATTTCCCGGATCTGAAAATAAACGCCTTTCATATGGGGTATCCCTATTGCGCGGATTTGAACATGATCGCCATGCAGCATCCCAATGTCCATGTGTGCCTGAGCCTCCTTCTTCCCTGGGCGATCAGCTCGCCGCGCAATTTTGCCAGAATCATCGGCGAGGCCCTGCGCTGGGTGGGACCGGACAAGATCATCTGGGGAACCGATTATGCGGGGTACGGCGCGCAGATCCGAACCGGGGTGATCGGTATGCGGGAGTTCCAGATTCCGGAAGACATGCAGAAGGATTACGGTTATCCGGCGATTACGGATGAAGACCGGAAAAAGATTTTCGGCGGCAACCTTGGCGGACTGCTGGGGGTTGATACAACAAAAAGACGGGTGAAATAAGCACGGGGAAGAAATGATCATAAAAAATGATAACATCCATAAATCCTGAATCAAAAAAGGAGACAGATGATGAGTTATGACGCCTTATTCGAACCGATCACCATCGGTAACATGGAATTGAAGAACCGGCTGGCGGTCGCGCCGATGAATGTCGGATATGCCGCTCCGGACGGATATCCCAATGATCAGTATCTGGCACACTATGCCACCCGCGCCCGGGGTGGCTTCGGATTGATCATTACCACGGCGGCCATGGTCAATCCCCATGACTGGGCCGGGTGTGAAGGTATGAATCCGTTAAAATTTACTGATTATCGCTATTATCGTTTCTGGAGTGAAATTGTCAAAGCGATTCATTATTACGACTGTAAAATGGCGATTCAGTTGAGTCCCGGCTGGGGCCGTCAGGGACACCCCAATGTGGGCAGGCCGGATGTGCCGTCAGGCGCACCTTCCTGCGTCCCGCTCTGCATGGATCTCAGGGATTATTTCAAGAAAAGCAAAGGCAATCTGAAACAAATGAGCAAAAAAGTTCCGCCTGGAACATTCGAGGGCATGGATATTGATGGACTGATCAACATGTCCGATGAAGAATATTTTTCAGACGCCTTTCAACAATTTTTAATGGACGTCCTCTCTCAAATGGACCCCGAGATATATCATTTTATATGGGGAGATGTGCCGCGGGAACTGACCATACCGGAAATCAGGGATCTGGAAGACCGCATGGCTTTTCAGGCAAGGGACGCCTTCAATCTGGAGTTCGATGCGGTCGAAATCCACAGCCCCCATGGGTATCTGATTCATCAGTTTCTGTCTCCCAAGATGAACAAACGGAAAGATGAATATGGGGGGAGCCTTGAGAACAGGGCGCGATTCCTGACCAATATCATTAAAAAAATAAGACAAAAAGTTGGTCCCGACAAACCGGTCTGGTGCCGGCTCTCCGGCGATGAACTCCAACCCGGCGGCATCCATCACGATGAACAGTGTCAGGTGGCGGCCATGGCAAAAGAGGCGGGTGTCAATGCCATCAATGTTTCCCAGGGCAGCTATGAAGCCATGGGGAGCGCGTTTGCGCCGGACGGCGAAGGAGACTTTACCCGATGGGCAGCCGGCTTCAAAAAAGCGACCAGCGGGTTGCCCATTATGGTTCCCAACTTTCTGACGCCCGCCTGCGCGGAAAATGCCATTAAGGAACAGTCCGTAGATATCATCGAGCTGGGCAGACAATCCCTGGCCGATCCTTTCTGGCCGGTCAAGGTGAAAACCGGCCGGGAAAAAGAGATCATCAAATGCATTCGGTGCCAGCAATGTTACATTGAATTCGGCGCCAAACATTTCCTTGAATGTGCCGTCAATCCAGTGACCGGCCGGGAGAAGTATTTCCCGGAACTGTGGCTGGCCGACTCGACATTGGGGAAGCGGCTGAACAGGGCTATCGATAAAATGACGGGATTCCCGCAAATTTAGTGGTCAGTGATCAGTTGTCAGTGGATAGTGGGCGGTATGCTAGGCCCGCAGTTGGTCGGAATTTGCAAATCCGCCATCCCGGCCATTCACGGTTGGACGTGCGCGCAGGTAGAGACAAGGCATGCCTTGTCTCTACAGGTGGGAATCGCAGGTTGTGACCGTTGAAGTATCCAGAACCGATTTTTTATGGGTCGCAATCCGGACAATGCCGTGAATTTTTTCGATAGAAAACCCGGGAAATGGCGCTTGTGTGTAAACTTTGATCGGTCACAATTTGCGAGTTAATAACCCTCACCCCAGCCCTCTCCCGCTGGGAGAGGGAGTTAAAGGAAATCGCATTTTATGACCGGCCAAAGTATAACTCGGAATCCCCGAAAAAGGAAAATCGTATGAAACATATAAAATTGAACGTGTTGGCAATATTGATTTCAATATCGCTGTTGTTTCCGAATTTGGCATTCTGTCATGGTTGGGCCGGATATGAGCAGGGCGCAAAAGCAAAGGGCATGGGGGGAGCTTTCACGGGTCTCGCCGATGATCCCACAGGCATTTATTACAATCCGGCGGGTATCGTTCAGCTTGATGGCACCCAAATATCCCTTGGCGTTGCTGTCCCAACGGGTCAGGGAAGTTTTGAAAGCGCCGGAACTTCGGGAATGCCAGACATCAGTTCAGGGGACTCGACCGACCTGGAACAACAATATTTCCTGATTCCCAATTTCTATGCAACATCCAAAATCAACGACAATATCTCCCTGGGACTTGGAGAATACTCCATTTTCGGACTTGGTTTTGAGTGGCCGGATTCCTTTGAGGGCAGATTCGCACCCGGAGGGAAAAACGCCGAGCTGGAAACCATGACATTAAGCCCTGTGGTTGCCTACCGGGTTACCGATAATTTTTCCCTGTCAGTCGGGGGGCGGGTTGAAAGGGCTGAATTGAAACTTGAGAACAAAATATTCATCGCACCCGGTGTCGATGAGATCCATTCGGAAATAAGCGGAGATGATTATGGCCTGGCGTGGAATGCCGCAATGTTTTTCAGATTTTCCGATGAGTGGCGCGCGGGTTTCAACTACCGCAGCAAGATCAAACATTCCTTTGAAGATCTCGATGTTGATTTCTCACCCCAGATTGACACCCTCGGCCCGATACCCATCGGCATTACCAATACCAAAGCCCAACTTGATATCACGCTGCCGCAGTTCGCATCGTTTGGGCTTGCCTGGTCAAGGGGGCCTCTTACGATAACATTTGATGGGTATTGGTGGGAATGGTCCGAGATTGACGAATTGAATTTTATGCTCGATACCCCGGTTGCCGGCCAAACATCATTGGTAACTCCGATGAACTGGGACAACACCTGGAGTTGGGCAGTTGGCGCGGAATACAAAATCAGGGCCTTTAACAGAGACATCAGTCTTCGAGGCGGATTCATGTACGAAGAATGTCCGGTCCCTGATGAAACTGTCAGCCCTGTCGGATTTCAGGGCGACAATCTCTTATACAACATTGGGGCTGGTTTCATGATCGGTCCGGTTTATTCCGACCTTTTCTTTTCCTATGTATATACCAAAGACCGCACATGGAATAATGACATTGGAAATGTGGCGAACCCTGGTGGCGGGCCGATTACCGGAGAATTTACGGATTATGATACCTTTATTGTCGGATGCAATATCAGTTACAAATTCTGATGGAGAAACCAGTATGGTGTCATTGTCAGGGAAAGTGGCGCTTGTCACCGGCGCATCGAGAGGCTTGGGACGAGCCATCGCCCTCGCCCTGGGAAAAGCCGGTGCTCATGTTGTGGTGACAGACCTTCTTGTTGAAAATGAAGCCGTCGATACCGAAAAATTGGTAGAGGAACATGGCCTCCTGGCCGCGCACTTTGCCGGGAGCGATCACGTGCAAACCCTGTCAACTGCCAATGAAATAAAGAAAATGGGTGGTCGAAGCCTCGGTGTGAAGATGGATGTCACTCGGCCTGATGAGATTCAACAGGTCATTTCGCTGACAGCGGATCAGTTTGGCGTTATAGACATCCTCGTAAACAATGCCGGGGTCATGGATAATATGGCATTGATGGAAAAACAATCCGGTCAAATGTTTGAGCGGGATTTGAATGTCAATTTGACAGGTGCATTCAATTGTATTCAAGCTGTTTGGCCTTACATGAAAAAACGACAATGGGGTCGCATTATCAATATTTCCTCTTTTGTCGGCTTAAGCGGAGCCTTTGCCCAGCCGGGATATGGCGCCTCCAAAGCCGGTCTGATCGGACTCACACGGTCTCTGGCGCTGGAAGGCGCCAGACATGGCATCAGCGTCAACGCCGTCTTGCCGGGATTTATTGCAACAGAAGCCGTCAATTTGCATGATCCGAAAATGCTGGATCGAATCAAGGAACGAATACCTGCAAAGCGGATGGGAAATCCGGAAGAAGTGGCTTCCCTGGTTACCTTTCTGGCATCAGATCATTCAAGCTACATGACCGGTACTGCCATACCCGTGACCGGTGGCGCGGATCTGTTTCTTTTTTGACTGTAAAATTATTGTCAGATCCGGATTCGACCTGTCCTTTTCAAAAAATAAAGATTACATGAAAGACAGTCAAGCCTGTCGGAAATATGGTCTCTGTCAGAAAAGGGGGGTATTATGCGGATCAGGGCTGAGGAAACATTCAATTTTTATTCACATCTTGCCGGTGCGGTTTTGTCGCTTGGCGGCATGATCCTGCTGTTCCGGGTGGTGCCTGCGTCGGTCCCGGCATGGATTACCGCTGTTATCTACAGTCTTTCCATTGTTTTTCTTTTTTCAGCAAGCTCCCTGTATCATGCGTTCAAAAAGGAAGAAAACGAGGTATCCTTCTGGCGAAAAATGGATCGACTGGCCATTTTTTTCATGATCGCCGGTACCTATACGCCGATGGCGTATTTCTGCCTGGAAGGTCCCTGGCGATGGACCATGATCTGCCTCCAGTGGGGGTTTGTCGGGTTTGGGTTCATTTCCCAGATTTATTTCCCGAGAGCCCCCAGAATCCTTTATACATTTATATATATGTCCATGGGGTGGCTGGCCCTTTTACCAATCGGACAGATTTTATCCCATATGTCTTCGGGCGAAGAAATGCTTCTGTTTGGCGGTGGAATTGCCTTTTCAGCCGGCGGATTGATCTACGCCATTAAATATCCCCGGATGCTCCCCGGCGTTTTCAGTTTTCATGAACTGTTTCATGTCACGGTTCTTTTGGGGGGTGTTCTTCATTACGCCCTGATATATAGGGTGTTTTATAATGCGGCAATATAGGTCGTGTTTCGCCGGTGGTAGGTCAGGGTGCCGCGGCTTTTTTCGGCTCCCTGACATCATGCCAACGGCTGTTTACGCAGTCAGGTAGGCCAAACAACCGGCCAACCTGACCTACAGGCCCTCCAGCGATGCGGCCGGTAGGTCAGGGTGCCGCGGTTTTTTGCGGCTCCCTGACAAAATGCAAACGGCTGTTCGCGCTGTCAGGTAGGCCAAAAAACCGGCCAACCTGACCTACAGGCTGAATGCTGTTTGCGGCCACCTTCAGCCTTCAGCCTTCAGTCTTCAACCTTCAGCCTCTATAGATCCGCACATCCCCGGCAAATTTTTCCCTCTCCGGCAGATTCCATCTTGGATGGCATGGTCGGTTCACCACATCGCGCGCAGGGTTGGGATGGTTCGATCCGGGCTTTTGATGGCAGGCCGGTCTTGACTTCCGTGATGACAAACATCTCATCTGCCGGGGCTTCCAATACATCGCAGGTTCGTTTGAAATGGATCTGCCGGAACTCATCCTGTTCCGCATCCGTGGCCTGCCCGGACATGATTTTCTGAATCAGCGCCATATGTTTCTCATCGGGCGTGAATGCCCCCTGACGCAGGCTGACACGAACCCCGTCTCCGGATTTCCGGCTGAAGAGTGTCAATGCCATTTTTCCGTAATCCCTGAAAATGAAATTGCCTTTGCCAAAGGTGCAACCGGTCAATACCTGAACCGCATCCGCCGAACAGGCATCGGTTTCAACAATGGCGACCAGTTCCTCATCCTCTGCCCGATTTTCCTTCAGGCGCTCCATGGCCAGTTTGGTCGCACGGTATCCCATGGAAAGACCGGGACATACGTGTCCATGAAATGCTTCGCATCGTTTAAAATCGGCGCTGTTTAAAATTTCATCTGCCGTCATCTGTAGATTTCCTTTGTTTTTTTAACTTCCATTTCGCCTGATTATAACGGATTTATTGATTTCCGACAGCCCAATCTGTCCGGATTTTCCCGTTGACCCGGCAGGTGTTTTGCCTGAAAGAGGACATTCATGGCTTCAACAGCGAATCCGGAATGCCATTTATCCGGTTGCAGTAACGGGCAAGGATGAACAGGTAGTCGGAAAGCCGGTTGAGAAACGGTGTCGCGCCGTGAAGCGGTTGGGGTTGGCTTTTCGGATGATCCGCTGAAATCAGACGCACCACCTTTCGTTCCACCCGCCGACAGACCGTCCTTGCCACATGCGCCCATGCCGACGTGACATGCCCCACAGGCAGGATGAACCCGGTGAGTGGCGGCAGCGCATGATTCATTTTATCGATCCATTCTTCCAGTCGCCGGATGTGGTCTTCCGGAATTTTCTCAAGCGTTGCCATGACCGGCGAATCCGGCGATGTGGCAAGCAGGGCGCCGATGCGAAACAGATCGGCCATAATTTCTTTCAGTTGGGTGATCATTTCGTCATGATCGGATTGCAGATGACTGACTACCACTCCCAGGATTGAAATGAGCTCATCCAGATCGCCAAACGCCTCGACCCGGTCATCATCCTTATAAACCCGTTCTCCGCTGAACAGGCTGGTTTCACCCGAATCCCCCCTACCCGTATATACAGTAATAACGCACCTCCATTGCAATGGTTGTCTGTATGTTCCGCAAGGTGAACATATGGAAAGCGTCTATTCATTTCAAGGATAGCAGACCCTGTTTATTTTTCAACCTGAGAGCCTGTTGGAAGATCCCGTCTGAGACTCGCTAACTGCGTTGAAAAGCACCTCAAAATGCTCACAACATGTATGCTCCGCTTTTGATGCTCTTTTCATCTTGTTATGGGGCCTGATCCAGAATCTTCAAACAGGCTCTGAGGACTCTGGAATCACCGAAAGTGCATCCCGGATATGATCTGCAAAGATTTCCACAATCTGATCCCGGTAACCAATTCCCTGTGTTTCAACTTTTACGGTCATCCCGGCATTTTCCAAAACGGATTGCCAGGAATTCGGGCCGCCGGTGATATCCTCCTGAAAATGACGACCGGTCACCAGTGTAAAGGGAATGAGGGAGACTTTTTTTGCACCGGACCGAATCACCGAATCAACCACATGTCCCTGAAATGGTTCACCATCGACCAGCCCCACAAATATTTTGGCACCATACTGCTGTCTGAGAATGGATTCAAATGCCAGGTAAGCAGACCAGGCCGGATGATCCGTGCCATGACCCACCAGAACCACCGCCTCTTCATCAGAACCCGGATAAAAATTCAATTTCATGGCCCTGGATGTTGCCCAATAATCCTGATAAGAACATAACAGCGGTAATCCAATGCTGGTTCGGATGGGAAGCTGAGCCATCTCAGTTACCAGGCGATAAAACTCATGCCCGGCGATGACATGAAGTGACTGAATCACGGCCCAGGAATGCCCTTTTGAATAAAGCATATCCAAAACTTCCCTGGGGCTGTGAATCTCGATCCGTGAATGTTTCCGGACATGATCCTTGACCATTCGGGAAGAAAAAGCCCAGTATAACTCATGATCGGGAAACCGCTTCTGAAACCGCAGATCAATATGATCATAGGTTTTTCTCGCATGGGATGTGGTGCCGAAAGCCGCTATTACAATCGGTGGCTTTATGGAACGTGGCGGCTTGGTCATGGTGTTCTTGCCGGGTTGTGGTAAAACGGTCTGGCATCCTTCTTCCCTGTCAAACAAGTTTTTCTCATCTTTGGCATTCCTTTTGGCGGGTTTGCTTTGAATCTATAATATGTTGTCCGCACGGAAAACCTGTTTTTATATTGAAATGAAGTCCATCATGTCAAATATTTTCAGACAGAATTTACGTGATTTGCCGTGAAAATAGCCATACAGCTTTCAAAACAAAGATTTTGGGTGCGTTATCGGTCGGAGATGGCCGACGGTTGTTCAAGTCGTCAACCACCAAAAGGCCTATCCCTTCCTGCGGCCTTCCCAACATCATTGATATGGCCCACCCTGTCGATATGGCCGAAATAATGATCAATGTCATTATAAATGTGCGATGACTGTCCGAAGATGGTCCAGCCAGACATCCACAATTTCAGAAAATTCGGCGGCGCCCTTCAGAACGGGTTCACATGTGTAACCGTTTTTAATCAAAATCGATTTCCAACTGTCTGCCTCATCTCCGGCCATATCGTTTTTGGCATGGTCACCGGCAACGGACATCATGGGCATCAGCCAGACTTTTTTGGACTTCAGATTCTTCAGTTTGGGCAAAATATCCTCGATGGTCGGTTTGCCTTCCACGGTTCCCACAAAGGCCAGGGGATCCAGTTCCTGGAACACCTGATTCATGGCCAGATAGATGGCATCAGCCGGGTGATGTTCTGTGCCATGTCCCATGAACAGAACGGCTTCTTCGGGTTTTCTTCCGGGAATATTTTTCAGCAGGGTTTTGGCAACCGTTTCCATGTCTTCATGGGATGACAGCAGGGGACGGGCCACGAGAACTGTTTCAAAGCCGTCTGCCATCTGACCAAACAGATGAACATTTCGAACCAGTTCATGAAATTCTTCACCCGGAATCGTGTGCAGTGACAGCACCGCAACATGCGTATAGCCATCCCCCATCATTTTGGCCAGGGCCACTTCCGGAGAATCCAGCATTTTGCCTTCTTTGGCCAGTTTGGAGCGAATGATCTTCGAGGTGAAGGCCCACCGGATGTCCATACCGGCAAACGCCTTTTTCGTCTGTTCATCGATCCGGTCGAATACTTTTTGAGCATCCGGGTCACTGGTTCCAAAGGCCACCAGCAGAATGGCCTTTTTTTCCGGTTTCTTTTCTCCATGGGCCGCATATGCATTCCACACACCCAGAATCAGTGACAGAATAACGACAATAGACATAAGGGTTTTGTTGAACTTCATTCTTCTTTCTCCTTTGTTGGACGTAAATGGATCATTTTTGCCCCGCGTTACATACAGAATCATGCCTTTTTTCATTGTTCTCTCCTTTTAATTTTATCCGTTGGCGGGAACAAAAAAACCCCGCAATCGGAAAATTTCCGATCCGGGGTTTTGAAAACAAAAATCCCGGACCGATTCAATATCGATCCGGGATGCCCTGTCTATCTCACGGAACTGATAATCCTTTCCCAGTCCACGGGAAATGGATTGACAACGGTATAGGCAGGTCTTCTGACTCTCGGTTCATCCTAATGGCAGCGCCTTCCCGATCAACAAAATCTATCAGTGGCAAAATATAGCTTTCCAGATAAAGATTTTGGGTGCGTTATCGGTCGGGGATGGCCGAGAAAAGGCCTATCCCCTCCCTGCTGCCTTCCCAAAATCATTATCTGAAAAGCTATAGCTGCGGTCGTCCCCGATTACAGCGGCGGGCCCGTCTCCGATTTTCACGGAGTTCCCTCTTCGGCTCATTGGCATGAGCGCCTGTACCGTTGTAGAAAAAAGCACAGGCAGTGGTTAATGTCAAGTTGTTTTTGGACAGGACAGCGGTTCCAATTTTGAACGGGGGGATACATGAAGGCTGAAGGCGGAAGGCTTAAGACTGAAGGCGCCGCATACAGCATTCAGGCATTGCCGCCGTCGGGCGGCCAGAAGGATGAAAAATCAGGGAAGGGCGGACAAACCGGCAACCGGCCATTCAATTTCTCCTTCAGCGATGGATGGCGGATAGACGATTCGGCGTTTGCCGTCACGGGTCCACTGGAACAGACACACCACAGCCTCTTTTTGTGGATCTGTGCCAAAAATGATCTGATGTCCTTTATGGAAGCGAAGCCTGCCCATGGATCCCATGCGATCCGAGGCCTCCAGAGCCGTCACCAGCTTTTCCGGGTCCAGAGAAGACGCGGATTCAATGGCATCCGCCAGCAGATAAATGGACTCATACGAGGGTGCAGGCCCATGACCGGCTTGAATACTCTGACCATAGTGGTCCTGATAATGCCGGTAAAATTTGCCGGCAGGCGGGTGATGGTCCGATGGCATGTTGCCCAGTTCAAAAATGACATTCAATGTTCCGGCGATTTTACCGTCAAAAGCCTCCCAGGCGCCGGGCCCGACCATGGGCGAAATGAACCCGCACAGCATGGCCGGAATCGTCATTTCCTGCCATTGTATGGCCAGATTGCCACTGTGGGGCATATCGAAAATCGGCAGAATGACCTGAGCGCCCCTGTCTCTGGCGCGGGTCAGGGAGGCTGAAAAATCGGATGTGCCATAGGCGAAATGATCCGCGCCCACCACCTGCCATCCCATGCGGTCAAAATAGAGCCGGATCATGATCGCTACGGTTGACCGGGCCCATGCAATGTCCTGAGTCAGGAGATACACCCGGCTGAACCCGAACCGGGCCTTTAAAAACTGCATGATTTGGATCATGGCATCTGCCAGATATTTGGTGTTGAGACCGGTGCGGAAGATATGGCGATATCGGGGGTCCCGTAACACCAGGGATTCGATGACAGGCGTCATGGCAATGGTTTCCAGCAGCGGAATCCGGTGATGGGCAATGATAT
This sequence comes from Desulfatirhabdiaceae bacterium, assembly GCA_050179135.1. Taxonomy (GTDB): domain Bacteria; phylum Desulfobacterota; class Desulfobacteria; order Desulfobacterales; family Desulfatirhabdiaceae; genus UBA4064. The sequence continues at coordinate 23,855 of JBFXFK010000046.1, forward strand.
CGATTACCTGAAGCAGGACCTCGGAGCGGAACGGCCCGACCACAATGGCATGAAGCGGTTCTTTTTGGATAAACCGTTCCAGTTTCTGAACACTTTCAGTTTTTTTGCTGTCGGGTCCGGCATCGTCGATATCCACCATGGACAGTCGGATGCGGCACCATTCATCCATGACCCGGACACCGCCCTGCCGGTTGATCTCTTCGACCGCCAGCATTGCGGCTTTGCCGCTTTCTTTTCCCTCGATGGTGTTCAGGGATGTCGCGATACCGATGACCACCTCATTGACGGCGTTTGCAGGAGAACTCCAAAAACTCAGGGCCATGAAAAAAGCCAGCATTCGGATGATCCGGGTCATCTGTTTCATATGTTTCCCGCTTCTGGCAGAAAGCCGTCCCATGGTATTTCAAATTTAAAATTTCAGATTTTTCCGAATGTCAATTTCATTTGAAATGCAGGCGGAGATCAATTATCGATTCGGATATTCCTGATTATAACGGATTTCATCATGTTGTTTACCCGGGGTGGGCGCACCGCAGACCCCGGGCTGTTCTATTCCGCCATTTCAGGGTGAATTGTACAAATAGAGATTCGCCAAATCTGCTATTATGGACGGTTTTCAAATTTCTGCTGAAAAGCATGAAAAACAGTGTCTCACAAAAGGCTCGACTGAATTATTCGTGAAACTTCCGAAAAACCGTATATTGCCTCTCTGGCGATCTATTTTTCTGCCATTTTGTCGAAAAACGCCTTTGCGCCCTCGTGGATTTCGTCCGGCGTCAGGTCCTTCGTATGGGTGGCAAGACTCCAGGTATATCCAAATGGGTCTTGAACAACCCCCATCCGGTCTCCCCAGAACATGTCCTCGACAGGCATATGTGATTTGGCGCCTGCGTCAACCGCGATCCTGAAAACCTCGTCCGCGTTTTCAACATACAGATAAAAACTGACGGGTGAGTCACCCATCGTTTCTGCACTTTTACTGGGACATCGCGGATTCTCTTCGCCTATCATGACGATTGACGCACCAATCTGAATCTCGGCATGCATCACGCCCTTGCCGTCCGGCCCCGGCATGACAAACCGCTCTTTTGCATCAAAGGCCTTTTTATAGAATTCAATTGCCTTGCGGGCGTCCTTGAATATGAACATGGGTGTGAGACTTTGATATCCTTCCGGAATTGGCTTTATCATGGTACACCTCCTGGCTGGCGGAGAAACCGTCAGATTCCTCCGATGGTTTTTTTCAAAAAATTGCCCGTTGGGGGCAATCACGCCTTTCTTGTTACGATAGTTTTCAAGATAAAGATTTTGGGTGCGTTATCGGTCGGGGATGGCCGAAAGAGGCCTATCCCCTCCCTGCTGCCTTCCCAAAATCATTATCTTAATAGTCATAAATATAGTGTGCATACTGCGAAACGCAACTTCCGATCCCAATAGCGACGACAAGTGATTTCGATTCATTTCATTTTCATTCCCGGGAGCGCCAATCCCTTTTTACCATTCAAGTTGCCCCGCAACGCATTTGATGTCGCACCCTCCCTGCTGCCTTCCCAAAATCATTATCCGAAAAGCTATATTATGATGTTGCACATGACAAGAAAAATTCCGGCATTCTGTTCGCCTGGCCGTATATCATGATCAGAATCAGAAGTTTGGTGAAGTGGCGAATCTGGTTCGAACAACACAGAAACCATGCCTTCCTGTGTTTTTATTCTTGATTCGATTCATGAAGGTGTTAACAACCGCTGGTGCCGGATAACCGCCATTCCGTCTGAAAAAAACCGGCATTGACGGGATTGAATCCCCGGATTATTATGCGCAACAGCCTGTTGCGCCATTCCCGATCTGGATGGATTTGATGTTTTGAAAGCCATTCCCGTTGAAACCGCGAAAGCATATGACATTCCGATTCTCCATTTTCCTAAAATTGCTGATGGTGATCCTGCCCCTGGTATGTCTGCCCATTGCCATCCTGGGATATTTTTCCATCGAGGCCGCCGAAGAACGGGTAAACCGGCTGGTGCGCCATGAACAGATGGTCAAGGTGGAATCATCAGCCGAGAAAATACAGAACATATTTCATAACTGCCGCATCGACCTGGAGACCATTGTCAGTCTCCCGGTTCTGGAAGATTTTCATATTGCCAGAACATTCCGTCTGATTGCGGAAACCGCGTTCAATCATGAAAACATTCAGGCGCTGTTTCGGGATTTTATGCTGCGCTCTCCGTATTATTATCAGATCCGGTTTCTGGATGCAGCGGGGAAAACCCTGATACGGGCAGGCAAGCCCGATGATGATGACAGTCATGTATTGAACGCTGATCCCGCTTTTTTTGAAAAAGCCAGATATACCCCCCGGGGAACGATTTATTGTTCTGATATTGTTTTTTCCCAGGCCAGGAAGGGGTACCTCATGCAGTGGGCCGTTCCATTTTATTCCGGATGGCATGAATTCAGTGGACTGGTCGTTGTTGACCTGGATTATGAAAAAATCATTCACCTGGTGGCGCGCATTCGGGTCGGCGAAAAAGGGTATGCATTTCTGGTGGACCGTCAGGGGCGGAATACGGCCCATCCCCATTATGAACCGTATCAACTTGGAATTGACACGTACCCGGAACCCAGTTTGAAAGAGCTGGTTCAGGAAATGATGACCGGGGCCAATTCTTCAAAAACGTATGTTCATGACCAGGTGACCAAGGTGGCGGCCTTTGCGCCGGTTCCCATGATGGGCTGGTCTTTGGCCGTCACCATCCCGGTGGATGAACTGGGCAGGGAAGGACAGGCTATCAAGCGGCGGGTCATCGAGGTGGGAATCATCATTTTCATCTTTGCGGTTCTGGGTGTCAGTGTGCTATCTTACTACCTGCTGAGACCGGTTCGCGAGCTGGTTGCCGCCACCCAGCGACTGGCACAGGGCCACCTGGATTCAGAGATCCCCATTCGCTCCCGGGACGAGCTGGGTGATTTGACCCAGTCATTCAACCATATGGTCAAAAACCTGTCATCCATTCAGAATGAACTGGTTCGTTCGGAAAAGCTGATCTCCCTGGGCCGCCTTTCTGCCGGCGTGGCGCATGAAATCCGAAACCCGTTGAATGCCATGAAAGGGGCTATCGTGCATATGCAAAGACGCCGGGCAGATGATCCCCTTGTTGGCGAATATACCCGGCTGGTATCGGAAGAAATCGACCGGCTCAGTCTGTTCGTTACAGAATTCCTTCATTTTGCGAGACAGTCCCAGCCCCATCCGGTACCCACCGATATCAACCAGTTGATCCTCTCCACCCAGAACCTGTTTGCCAAACAGGCGGATGACATGGGAATCCGGCTGCATAACCATCTGGCCGATCACCTGCCGCAGGTATTGGTGGATTCCCATCAAATCGAGCAGGTGCTGATCAATATCGTGGTGAATGCCCTGGATGCCATGCCATCGGGCGGAGACATCCTGTTTTCTTCTCAAATTCAGCATGATCCGAATAATGGAAAACAGACGGATCACATTCAAATCCGGATACATGACACGGGTATCGGGATCACGGAAGCCAATCTTCCGTATGTTTTCGATCCATTTTATAGCACCAAGGAAACCGGAACCGGCCTGGGGCTTCCGCTGAGTCTGGGCATTGTGGAAAGTCATCATGGTCGCATGACACTGGTATCCCGTCCGGAAGAAGGGACAACTGTTGTTATCGAACTGCCTGTCAAAATGGAAGCGATGTCCGGGGAGGATTCAGGTGGCAAATAAGACTGTTTTGGTTGTGGATGATCTGAAAAGCACCCTGAAAGTCATTCGGGCCATCCTGGAAGACGAGGGCTATACGGTGCTGCAGGCCACCAATGCAGACGAGGCCTTTGATGTGTATCGCAAGGCCGATGGCATCGATGTGGTTCTGTCGGATTTGAAGTTGCCGGGAAAAGATGGCATCGAGCTGTACCGGATGATCAGCAGAACCCCGAATCCCCCGCCGGTTGTCATCATGACCGCGCATGGCACTGTCAAGTCGGCTGTGCAGTCATTGAAGGAAGGGGTGACCCATTATCTGATCAAACCACTGGATTATGAGGAACTGATCATCATCCTGGACAAGGCGGTTCTGGAATACGCCCGGTGCCGGGAACTGATCGATCTGAAAAACCAGGTGGAATCGGAACATTCATTTCACGGGATTATCGGTACCGAACCCTGCATGAAGCGGATTTTTGATCGGGTCAGAACCGTTGGCGCAACCGATGCATCGGTTCTGATCTATGGTGAAACCGGTACGGGCAAGGAACTTCTGGCCAGAGCCCTGCATCAGGAAAGTCCGCGGAAAAACAGCGCCATGATCTGCATCAATTCCGCGGCTCTGACCGAAAGCCTGCTGGAGGCGGAGCTCTTCGGCTATGTCAAGGGGGCGTTTACCGGTGCAGTGGCGGATCGCAAAGGACGGATCGAACTGGCCCATCAGGGAACCCTGTTTCTGGATGAAATCGGGCACATGAGCCTGGGGCTGCAGAGCAAGCTGTTGCGGTTTTTGCAGGAAATGGCGTTTGAACCCGTTGGGGGCGCCACCTCCCGAAACGTTGATGTTCGCATCATCACAGCCACCAACCTGGATCTACATGCAGAAATCCGGGCCGGCCGGTTTCTGAATGATCTTCTCTACCGGATAGAGGTGGTGCCCATCCGTGTGCCGGCGCTGCGGGACCGCCGCAATGACATCTGTTTGCTGGTTGACCATTTCATCCGTCAGTTTGCCAGACAGTACAACAAGGTGGTTGAACAGATCGACCCCCTGGCCATGCAGGTACTGATCGATTACAGTTGGCCCGGCAATGTCCGTGAGCTGAAAAACACGATTGCCAGGGCCATGATCCTGTCGTCAACCGGAAAATCCATTACGGTTGACGATCTGCCATCCAAAATCCTGAATGAAACCGGCAGAAGCGTTTCCCGGGAGAATCTCCCGCTTTTTAAAAGCATTCCGGATCATGGCATCACCCTTCGTCAGATGGAAACCGAGCTGATTCAGAAAACCCTGGCCAAACACCAGGGAAATAAAAGTCTGACGGCACTCAGTTTGGGGATATCCCGAAAAACACTGTACGAGAAAATTGAGCGGTATGGGCTGATATAATGAACGCTCACCCGCAGATGATTTTCCGGGCCGGTCCCGAAAATTTATAAACGGTTTTTAAATGAATCTGGCGGATTAGCAGACACATGCAGACCGGGAATTCCCTGTTAAAATTTCTTGTTTCGAAGTGAATTCCATGTTAATGACAAGTGCATTTATGGGAATATGCAATACGCAGAGACAATACGATCAACTGCCCGGAGACACCTAAACAACACCAACCATTTTTCGTATGGAGGAATGCGCAATGACGCGTGAGACCAGTTCCGCCCTGACACTTATTCTGATGCTGACGGTATTTTTGCAGATAGTCTTCATTTTTGCCGATACGCGTGATGCACCGGACAAAGCTGTCAGACAGTTCACCAGTATGTACTACAAGCTGGATCCGGCCATGACCAGCCTGATGTGTGAAAACCTGATCTCTGATGACGAAAATGTGGTCGAAAATTATATCCAGAAAGCCGGCATCGAAGCCAGTGAGCGCGGTTTTGACATCAGTTATCTGAAACTTCAGTTGTATAATGTCCGAACCCATATTATTAAATGCGATGATACCAGTGCCATGATTCGCATTACCGGAGAGATGAAACGGGGTATCAATCCGTTGTTTTCATATGTTGGCAAGCTGTTTTTTATTGGAAAAACCTATCCCCTGGATCAGACGGTCAATGTCATCAGGGAAAATGGAAAATGGAAAGTTTGTCAGGGATTTTTTACGGCTTCGGAAACCTGATATCAACGATATAGCTTTTAAGATAATGATTTTGGGGAGGGAGTAGAGACGCAATGCATTGCGTCTCTACCAGGCCATTCCGACCGATAACGCTGCGAAATTATTTTTCTGGAAGTCTATATCCCCTTCCCCATGCTTTCCCCTGTCCTGGACCCTGTTTGAAGATTCTGGATCAGGCATGACAACAGGATAACGCAAAGAATCCATTTCTACGGTAACGTGACAAGATAACGCATGTGAATGTATCTTACAGCGATCAACTTACTGTTTATGACCACATCCGGCATCGCGCCAGGCAGATCGTTTCCCAATTTCCATTACCTTCGTTTTACACCGTGCATGCCCATGATATCTCCCTGTCCCAGATTGTTTTCAGTTTCGACCCGCTGATTCATCAGGTGTACCGGTTTGCAGCAGAACGACTGGAAGATGATTTTGGACATGGTATGGATCATGCTGTAAAAGTAACCATTGATGCCGGTGCGTTAATGGCTATTGAAGGCAGGGATGCCGGGTATTCATCCAGTATGCTGGATCACCGGATCAGAATCGTGCAGTGCGCCGGACTGTTACATGATATCCGGCGCAAATCCAAAAATCATGCTGTTGAAGGTGCGCGGTATGCGCGACATATCTTGAAATCATTCCGGTTATCCGTCAATGACATTGAAGATATCGCCCAGGCGATTTTAAATCATGAAGCCTTTCGGGAGACAATTGATATCAATACCCTTGAGGGCCGCCTGGTTTCCGACTGCCTGTATGATGCCGACAAATTCAGATGGGGCCCGGACAATTTTACGGATACGCTGTGGGACATGTTGCGTTACATCAACCCACCGCTTCAGGAGTTTATCGGCCGCTTTCCGGATGGCATGAACGTTCTGGCGAATATTCAAAAAACATTCCGCACCCAAACCGGCAAACAGTTTGGTCCCGAATTTATTGATATGGGAATCAGTATCGGTACGAAACTGCTTTATATACTCAAACAGGAATTTTCTTCAGACGCTGGTCCGACAATATCCCAACAGACTCTCAAACAAACCGACTCCCTTTAATCCGGCACGTTACCCCATGAACCAACTGATTATAGCAGAAGACGAAATTCACATGGCAACCCAACTGGCAGAAAAATTGAACCGGATGGGGTATATGGTTATCGGAACAGCCACTTCAGGTGAAGAAGCGGTTGACCTGGCAAAACAACATTCTCCGGACCTGATTCTGATGGATATGGTTATGCCGGGCAAAATCGATAGTGTCAGCGCGGCTGAAATGATTCGCAGGGACATGAATATCAACTGCATTTTCATGACCGCATTTTCGAATGAGGAACTTCTTGCTCGGGCAGGCAAATCAGATCCCCTGGGATATATCCTGAAACCATACAATGATCAGCAGATCCGATCCACCATTGAACTGGCCCTGGACAGATGCCGAATGGATCAGCAGATCCGGGTTCTTGAAAAAAAGCTCAACACAGCCACTACCCCAAAAACGGTACATACCCGTAAAACGCGTGAAAACGAAATGCGTGAGAAACCCGGGGCAATCGATACCCTCACGAAGCAGATGACGCGCAATGAACTGATTCTGAAAACCATGATGGATGGATTCTGGATTTGCAGTCCCAAAGGGGTCATTTTGGAGACCAATCCGGCTATCACTGCCATATTGGGATATCTCCCGGAAGAGGTGGTGGGTAAACCCCTGACGGATTTCGAGCTCAAGGATAAAAAAAGCATTGTGTTGCCCCAATTGAAAAAAGCCCTTCAGAAAGGACCTGTTCATCACGAGGGTAGCTTCATTCACAAAAATGGGAATGAAATTGAACTCGACTTCAGAACGACGTGTATCAGCGTCGGTGAAGAAACCGTCCTGTTTTCCTTTTTTAACAACAGTTCTTATAACAAAAAACGTGTTGATCAATACAAGCAGCGGGAAGCCGAGCTGAAAATTACCGCCCAGAACCTGAGAGAGGTCAATACCGCACTGAAGGTTCTGATCAAAAAGCGGGATGCGGAAAAAGCCCAAATTGAAGAAAAAGTGCTGTTCAACGTCAAAGAAATGATCATGCCCTATCTCAAGAAACTGAGAGAATCGGACATGAACGAAAAGCAGATCACATTCATCAACATTCTTGAATCCAATATCCGGGACATCCTGTCACCATTTTCGCCCAAACTGACATCCCGGCATTTCAAGCTGACACCAACCGAGCTTCAGATTGCAAAAATGGTTCGAATGGGAATTACATCCCGGGAAATGGCCGAGTTAATGGGTCTTTCAAGAAGAACAGTGGAATCTCACCGGGATCGCATTCGAAGGAAAGTTGGGCTGAACCGTAGAAAACGGAATCTCAGAACCTTTCTGATGTCGCTCGAGTAGGATTATGCCGGGGTGCCCGTCAACACATGGGTAATGAAACAACCGAAAGGTGATTCAGTATTGCGATATGAGTATTGAGTAGTGAGAGGCCGCCTGACCGTCCAGCGGCTGATCTGCCTGAAGGATGTGGGCAGGCACCTTCAG
>JBFXFK010000047.1:0-32110 GCA_050179135.1 Desulfatirhabdiaceae bacterium
TGGTTAAGGGTTTCCGTTCAGACACGGGTATCAGGCATTTTTCGATTTAATTCTTCAAATCTATAAATAAATCAATCAGTTTCTGGCAATTGCCTACCAGATTATATGCTTCAAGAACCTGCCTACGGCCTGCCGTTCCCAAGCGGGCGCGTACCGCAGGCTCCGTCAGCAGTTGGGCCAACTTCATCGCCAACCCATCCGAATCGCCGGGCGCCACCAGCAGCCCATCGATGTCATGGGTAATCAACTCCGGAACACCGGTAATCCAGGTGGTGACACAGGGAATTTCCATGGACATGGCCTCCATCAGGACCACCGGCAATCCTTCGGCAAAACTGGCCAGCACAAAAATATCCGCAGATCGGTAGTACTCAAGCACCATATCCTGGCCCACGGCGCCGGTAAACCGGATGCAGCCGGTCAGCCCCAATTCCGCCACCCGCTTTACCAGATGATCCCGGTCCGGTCCATCCCCGACCAGTGTCAGATGAAATGGAATCTTTTTTTCAAACAGAAGATGGCAGGCTTCCACCAGGATATGTTGCCCTTTGGCCGGAACCAGGCGGCCGACACACAGAATACGGGGAATGGGATTATGGGGCTCGGGTCTGGGTGAAAACCGACCGGGATCGATGCCACAGCGAACGATATGAAAACGGGGCCAATGGCTTGCCGGCGCCAGCCGCATGACCTGACTTCGGCAATAATGGCTGATACACCGAACAAATCGGGCCCTTTGGAATTTTTCGGCCAAAAGCTCCCGATCCACATGATAAAAAACATCCGGACCATGCACACTGAGGCTGAAAGAGACATGGCCGCTGGATGCCGCAATCATGGCCACTGTGGATGCCGGATTGGCGAAATGCACATGGACATGTGCAATACCCTGACGCTGCATCCAGTTCAACAAAATCTCTGCTTCAATAAAATAGGTAATCCCTTTCCATATCTGTCGCGGCCCCTGTCTGGCCAGCTTCACGGCAGTGGCCAGTCTTTTTCCATATGCCCATGGCGAGTGACGGAATGTCTTCAGATGGGCTATCGCCACACCCAGGAGCGATGTGGTTTTGATATACAGGGTGTTTTGGGCATCGGTCTTTTCCGCATCGGTCATCCGGTCCAGATGTGCCGGTTTCCGGATGGACGCCGTTGCCACAATCAGGCCGGATGATCGAAGGGTCTGAATTTCACGAAAAATGAATGTATGGGATATTCCGGGATATTCACTGGCCAGATAGGCAATTTTTTGGGGCATCGGGTTATCCTTTTACCGTGAAAATAGAAAATCAGAAGTCAGAAGCCAGAAGTCGGAATCCAGAATGAAAAGGTATATGTCATTTTCATAATTGGGGGTGAACCATCCAGAATGATACATGATTGTTTATCGTGAAAATACATCGACAGGAAAAAAACGAATATCGAATATCGAACAAGGAATGTCGAAGTTTGAAGTTTTCGGCTGCATTGCCGGACCGCCCAAAGCCGGATTCATCCTTCTGCAGTTCCTTGTTCGATATTCTGCTGTTCGCTTTGTATTTTCTTTCATGGGGGTGATCAGATCGATCATGAGCGTTTACCGTGAAAATACATTCAGTATTGAGATATGAGTAATGAGTGGCTGCCTTATCGTCCGATGGCTGCTATGCCTGAATGCCATATGCGGCCCCTTCAGCCTTCAGTCTTCAGCCTTCAGTCTTCAGCCTTTATCATAAAAACCGCGTTCCATGTGGCATATAAACCGGCAATGTTTCCCCGGCAGACAACGCTGTATCGGATTCAACCAATGTTGTTTTCAACCCCATCAGACCGCCGGCTGCCAGCATGAAAATAGGATTGACCATGGCGTTCAGCAGGCTGTCGATCATGTACAATATGAGCAGCATGGCCAGGCCGGATGCCGGAGCGATGTCCGACTGTCCCCAGTTTTTAACCGGATACCGGTATGCCAGCATACAGACAGGACCCAGAATGACCAGGGTCAGAAATGTCAGACCAAATATGCCCCGTTCACCCAGAACAATGACCCATAAACCATCCGTTACCGATATTTTTTTGCCATCCTCATCATAAATCAGGGCCCTGCCCCATCCGCCCCAGCCAAACACCGGTTGGATCATGGCCTTTTCTGCCAATATCGCTTCGTTATCCAGCCGGAACTGCAGGGAAGCGGCCCGTTCTTCATGAATTTTTTCGATCTGGGACACCAGATTGTCGCCGGTCCACCATCCGCCGCCTCTCAGTACCATATAGACGATGGGGATGATCAGCATCAGGCCAATCAGAATCCCCTTCCTGGTGATGGATGTCACGATCAAAACCCCAAGCCCCATGATCAGCAAACTGACCGCACCCATGGATTTCAATGCAAATGTGACCGGCACCAGAATCAGCAGCCAGAATTCCATCCGGATTCCCAAAAATGAGCGGAGGCTTCCGCAAAACCACAACCAGATTCCCAATAACGAGGCGCTGGTCATCCAGGTGGCCGCCATCAGGCCATGCTGCATGAAAACCATGGGTCGAAACCCCCCGTCCCTCATGGTCTGCGCGAAATGATGCTGATGAAATCCATAAAACATATTGTGAAGCTGCGGGCTCATGATCAGCTCAAAAACACAGAACGGAACATATGCCAGGCCGGAAATCACCATGGCTGTCGCCAGTTGCCGCAATCCATCCAAATCCCCCAGATACAATCTGCCGACCAGATAGGGCATGCCCCATTTGACAAACTGTTCAAATGCCACCGCGGTGCCGTCATAGGCGCCCAGACCATTGACCAGTGAGGATGGCAGGGCGCTTAAAAACCATATGGCCATGAACAGATCAACCCATTCCGGTCGGAATCGCTTCAATCGCTCACTGTCATAAATGGCGGCCGCCAGAAAAACACCGGCGCAGGTGGCGGACATTTTGGTGTAATCCGGTATGCCGGGCAATGGGTAGGATGCCATGGGCAGAAACAGCCATGCCACCATAAACCCGGCAATGACGGCAGTTCTGGCAGGCAGTTTGGCAAACAGCGCCAGAACAACCGGGATCCAGCCGAACATGACAACAGGTACCAGAGGGGACATGGGTTACCGTGAAATTGGAAAAAGTTTTGAGTTCTGGGTTGTGAGTTTTGAGTTGAAAGCGGTGCATGGCATTTTCATATATGGGGGTGAACCATTTAGAATTCAGCCTTTCAACCTCTGGAAAAGCATCTCTGCCCGGCGTTGTCCCACCAGATTCCAGGTAAAAGCCTGGGCACGCTCGCGGGCCTGCCCTCCCAGGCGATGGCGATAATCGGCATCGGAAGCCATTTGCCGAAGTGCGGTCACCCAGGCATCCGGATCATCGGGGTTCAACACCAGGCCATCCATGCCATCCCGGGCGATAGCGCCAGCGCCCATGGGCGATACCAGCACCGGCAGACCACAGGCCATGGCCTCATAGGTGACCTGAGGACCGCCTTCCTCCAGAGAGGGAAACGCAAACACATCCGAAGCATGATACAACCCGGCAATATCCTGTACAAATCCGGCCTGTATCACATCCGGCCGCTTCAACAGATCGGCAAACCGGTCCGCAATATCCGGATCCAGCCGCCCTGCCAGAATCAACCGTCCCGGAATACCGGATTTTGCCCAGGCCTGAAGGAGAAGATGAACCCCTTTCCGGACACACAGCCGGCCCACAAAAAGCACCTTCAGCCCTGGTTCGGTTCCCCAAAAAGGCAGATCCGCCGGCGTATGGATAATCCGTTGCGGGGACCAACCATAGCTGGTATCCAGAATACAGGCTTCATAAATCCCCTCGGCCAGAAGGGATTTTTTGACCATTGGACTCGGGCTGAAAATCCAGCTTGCCAGAGCCAGTTTTTGTGTTTCGATTTCGGCGGCCCGGATTGACAGATGAGACGGCGGCCCCAGCCCCAGCCGGGCATACGCATCGGTCAGAATGGTCCGGGCGGTTTGGCGGTGACAGTTGATCCGCTCCATGACAATCGGGATTCCCCGCTGATGAATGCGCTGAATCGTGGCAAGCGTGGTGCGGGGCCAGATATAGGCCACATCCGTGGTTTGAATGGACTGCAAAAATCGCCATTCGGCAAATCGCTGGATCACGGCATCTGTCATCAGACGATAAACCAGGGATTTGAACCGGATGGGAATTGCGGGTACAAGCCGGTCGGCACCCGGCATTTTATCTGCCGAAGTGCAGTGAAGCGATACCCGCCAGTCCGGTCGTTGCATGGCTTCGGCCAGGGACAGGGCCGTGTAGGTGACCCCCTGACCGGTAAAATAAACCGGATACAGCAACCGCAAATGCCTCATGGATGCCTCTTTGGCACACGGCATAGCGATTGATATATTGCAAGCAGCGCATCGGCCCGGACATTCCATTCAAATTCCCGGGCACGATCTTGTGCAGCATCCGCCATTCGGGAACGCAGGGATGCATCATGCCCCAGTTTTTCAATCCCCTCTGCCAGCCCGGTGACAATTTCTTCCCGGCTGCCGGGAAAAATGCGGATACCACAGTCTTCGGTGACATATTCACCAATTCCGCCATGATTCACGATCAGACAGGGCAATCCGGAAGCCATGGCTTCCAGAACAACCGCACCGCCAAATTCGCGCAGGGATGGAAAGCAGAAAAGATCGGCATTCCGATAATACCGCGCGGTTTCCGCATGCGGAATCCATCCGGTAAAACACACCCGATCTCCCAGATTCAGTTTGGCCGCCTGACTTTCCAGGACCATCCGCTGAGGCCCGTCTCCCACAATGGACACGAACATGCGCTCCCGCAATCCATCCGATAGACGACCCACGGCGTCAATCAGCATATCCGCACCTTTGTAGGGAACCAGCCGGCCAACAAAGAGTAGCCGCAACGGATCATCCGGATGACTATTTTTATCAGAACGCTGAAAAAAATGACCGGGTATGCCATTTTCAAAAAAAAGCGCCATGCGCGACCGGGCAGACGGAAACTGCCGGGACAGCAAATCAAGGGTATAGCTGGAACCGGCCAGAACTTTATCAGCCTCCTGATAGGTTTGCCGGTAACCCGGTATCAACCGTGTCAGCCCGCGCAAGATATTGAAATGGGCAAACTCCTGACGGGCCACCCCCTCAAATCCTTTGGGAAACGGAATTCCGCCATTGACCGGCCCCAGGATAAACGGTGTATTCCGGCATGCATCGATCAGTTTGACCGGATATCGGGGAAGAATGGGCGTCAGGACATGCACCAGATCGAATTCTCTGGATTGAACCCGGGCGGAAAACTGCTGGTACACCTTCCGGTTGAATTCCGCATATACCGAATAGGTCAGGGCGTGCTGCAATGGCCAGTTGACCGCACCCAAAGAGGTCAGGGAGTTGGCCAGACGATAATAGCGGGCATTGGCCGGGTGCTCGGAGATGTATTCAATCCGGGCCGGAACACGGCATTTTTCCAGAGGTGACCGGTTTCGGATATGGGTGACCAGGGTGACATCAGCCCGGTTGGCCATGTGTTCAAAAAACCGGTATCCCAGAAGCGGTACGGAAGCCCATTCCGGATTGCACTGTTCGATCACCATCAGAATTTTGAGTCGTTTGGGATGCATGGCCTGAATGTTTAACGTTTTTAGTGTTACGTTTTAAGTGTTAGGTGTTAAGTTGTCATGGGAATCTATTGAATGTGTGATGCCTCGATGGCATCGATTTTTTTCCGGATTCGTCTGGATGCCGCGGAAAAGCCAAGCCGCCTGGTAACATTGTCCGCCAGAATCAAAAACAGGCCAAACCGCCGGATTCCAAATCTCCATCCGGCCAGTCGGTCCTGAATCATGAGCCGGTACCGCATGTGTCGGGTGACGGTCAATCGGGCCAGCCCGCTCAGGGGATACCCCCGGTCCACCAGCATGTCTGCGATCCGGGATTCCACCAGTTGAATTTCTTTGGGGCTCTGTTTGCGCCGCCACTGTTCAATCAGTTTGGGGTCCGGGGCTTCATAGGTCGTCTTTTTGGTATAGTCCAGCATGGCGTCATTATACCGGGTTCCCATGAACCGGCAGACTTGATCCAGCACCGTCCGTGTTTCCCGGATCAGGTCCTCGAACCGGATCTCGATGTAATCCGATTGATGAAGGCCGGCTTTCAGCGTTTCCCACAGCCTTTCCGCCCCGATCCATCGTTCGATTCCGGTATAGACGTTTCCGGCCCAGCCCATGCCGATGCAACTGCGGGCCACATCCCGGCCATCCCGAACCAGGTGAATGAACCGGGCATCGGGCCATATCCATTTCAGCCGGTCAAAATGACGATGCACCGTGGCGCCCACAATGGATTTTCCATCCCGATTCCGTTTTTGGACCAGAAAACTGTTGATCAGTTGGGGATAATCGCTTTCCGGATCAATATGGAAACCGGATGCCTGAAAAATCCGGTTCATGGACAGCCAGTCATAATAATCCGCCAGCCCGGGCCACTGACCATTTTCCAGGATCCGGTCCACGGCAAATTCAAATTCCTGCCGGAAGGCGATCTCCGGATGATGATCCAGCATCAAACGCAGAACCGTTGTCCCGGAACGCTCGGCCCCGACCAGAAATACAGGCTGTTTTATCCATTCGTTTGTTTTCACGTCAGTTATTCCTTTAACGGAAACGGGGATTTTGGCAATGAACAGTCATCTGCCGGAATGTATCACAGGTCAGACGCAAACCCATTTTTTCACCCAGAATGTGTAGGTCCGCATCAAAAACCGCCTTCAGGCCCTGCAACCGATCCTCCCGGATTTGGGGCCGCTTTTTCATCTGCCAGAACTGCTTGACCCATTCCCGAACCGTTTTGGGAACCAGTTTCCTCCGGATAACGGTTGCCAGGGGATGATCCACAATGGCATCCCGCAGAGGACTGACCCGAAGCCGATCCCGGGACACATTGGCTGCCTGAAGTGTTTCCTGCCACAGTGGTTTTTGGCCATATCCGATAAACTGCGCCACCCGCTCCAGCTCGGCTTGGGCCCGGGCGGTCAGCCGGTCAAAAAAAACCGGCAGAACCCGATCCGGGCCATAGGCCTTCAGGAAGGGGTCGATCTGGAAACTGTAGCGGCTGTAATCGATCAGTTCGGTATGCCGATGAATGGCGCTGTTGATATCGGTTGAGATGACGCCCTGGGTCCATTCATGGATATAGTGGGAAATGAGCCGGTCAACCGGATGCCGCATGACATAGATCAGACGGGCATCGGGCAGATGGGCCTGCATACGGGACAACGTGTGGGGATAGGTGGGCAGTTTGGTGTAATGGGTGCTGGATTCACCACAGATTGCACCATCCGGCGCGCCATCGAACAACCCCGTGTACCAGGCCATTCCGTTGACATATATCTCGTCGTTGCTGAAAAAATTCGGCTCCTTGGGCGTACTCATGAACAAACCGGGCTGCATGGCCAACTGGTCGTGCAGGGTGCTGGTGGCGCTTTTCATGGCGCCAATGATCAAAAAATGCGGCTTGCGCCTTATAAAGCCCACCGGATGACGGGTCATAAAACCTTTCTCCTCAAAATGAACGCCAGGTATCCAGAAACGCCCGTTGGCAGTGATGCGGCATTTTGCGCCCGACACGTTCCCGCATCCAGGCAATCCATCGCCCCAGGCTCCAGCAGATGTTGGCGGCCATCACCCCGTTTCGTCCATAAAATCGGGTAAAATAGCGCCTGCGGGAAGCATAGTAATAGGCTGGCAACCGGCGACGGGCGGCCTGATTCCGCTTGACCTGGCTGCTTCCCCCCCGCAAATGAACCACCCGGGCAGACGGCCAGTACAGAATTTTCCAGCCGGCCCTCCGACATCGCCGGCAATAATCGGCATCCTCAAAAAACATGAAATATCCCTCATCCATGGGTCCCACGCCCTGCCACACCTGTCGCCGCACCAGCACAGCCGCAAAACTGAGCCAGTCCGGCATCATGGGATACTGACTGACCGGCAGGGGAACATCGAAGCGGGAGAATGTTCGGGTCAAAGGACCCGTGCCTGCCGCATCGATCATCTGGCTGAAGGGGGAATGGTTGCGAAAACAACTGATCTGGGGACCCGTATCCGGCCACTCCAGACGCGGGCCGATCAGTCCGGCATCGGGATGGTCAACTGCCGCGCGGGTTAATTGGGATATGGCCCCGGGCCGGACAATGGTGTCGCTGTTCAACAGCAGATAAAGTTTTGCGTTCAGGCTGCGCACCCCCAGATTGTTTCCGGCAGAAAACCCGCCGTTGACCGGCGACTGGATCAGCGTCACCCATCGGTTCCATCCGGCAAGCCGGAGATGGGATGCGATCATTGCACCGGAACCATCCGGAGATGCATTATCTACAACCACCACGCGCTGGGTGCTGTCATCCAGTTGGCTCTCCAGGGAATTCAGGCACTGTATCACCAGATCCGGGGTGCAATAATTGATGATGACCACTGCCAGGTCGTATTCGGTCTGGTTCATATATCCGGCCTATGGGCAGGTTGTTTCATTCTGGAACCCTCGATAAAAGTGAAAACAGAAATCAGAATAGCCCCCATCAGTCATTCACAAAGCCTTCCTGTCCCCAGACCTGTTTGCGCAGCTCCTGCAGAATGCCCAGATGCTCCAGATTCCGCATGGACAGATCCAGCACGGATAACGACGGCAGCAGTTGCTTCATGATATAGTTGAACTCACTGATGCTGTTGTTGACCACATAAACCACATCATTGTCCTGAAGCAGATAATTTTCACGCATATCCCCGGTTTCCAGCATGGCCTGCAGGTCAATTTTCAATATCGACGCGGTTTCATTGTCATAACGAAGGATATAGGTCTGTTTCAAATCCGCATTTTCCGTGGGACCGCCGGAATACATCAAGGCATCCAGATAGGTCAGGCGGCTTTTTAACCGGATGGCGCCCGGCTTGACCACATCTCCCATGACATAAACCACCTCATCCTCACTTTCCGGAATAAAAATGATGTCATCATTCTGAATACGGGCATTCAGGGCCATATTCCCATTCTGGAGCAAATCCCTCAGGTCAACCCAGATAATGAGATCCCTGCCGCGGATAATGCTGCACTTGGTCAGAAAGGCATCCTGTGTGGTGACAGCAGGCAGACCGCCAGCCAGGGCCAATGCTTCCAGCAGCGTTCCCCGTCCGGAAAAATTGACCACGCCCGGGTTGGAAACCCGACCCAGGACAAATGCCTTGTTGTTTTTGTATTCCAGGATTGAAATCCGGACTTCGGGCTTTTCATAAAACGAAGACAGTTTATGGGTTATCTCGTCGGCAATTTCCTCGATCGGCTTTCCCCTGACCGTCATGCAGCCGATGCGGGTCACACAGATGAGCCCATCCGGCCCCACCACAATGCGCGGATCCGATATGTCCGGACGCTGCCAGACCGTCAAATTCAGGACATCGCCCGGCCCGATCAGATACCGTTCCGGTACGACATTGGAGAACCGCCTGACATCATCGGAACTGGCAAAGCGTTCCATGGCCTTTCGGGGTTCGGTGGCAAACTGTTGTTGTACCGCCTCCGGGGTCAGATTTGGCCGTGGCGCCACCCGTGGCGCACAGGAAAACCAGACGGGCAGAATCAGCAGAATGGCAATCAAAGCGGATACCCCGGTTTTAAGGGAACTGCGCCGGTTTCGCAGGGGAAAATCCGTCAGTTTCCCCCATATGAATCGAAGAATACCCAAAAACTGGGGCAGCACCACCAGGGAGCAGTGCCAGGCATATATCTGTGCCTGATATCGGGACAGATGTTTATCCTGCATGAAGTGCTTCACGCGAAACAGGCGGGGGAAAAGAATCAGTCCCAGGGCAGGTAAAAGCAGCAGAAATCCCAACGGGTTGAAATGTCCTAGTGTCAGGGCGCACAAAGCGGATATGATCCCGCCCCCGCCCCGCAACAGGATGCGAATGCTTTCATAAAGCCAAAATCCCCTGATTTGGCCGGAATGTCTCCAGGTGACGGCCGCATACCCATAACCGGTCCGATATCCCCGTCTGACATATTGCCCCGGGGTGGTCATGGCCAGATCATGACCGGTCATGGGAACATTCAGGTGAATGATCCGCCAGCTTTTCAGGCGAACCCGCTGACTGAGTTCGGGATCTTCTCCACCCACCAGATCCGCATCATACCCATTGGTTTCTTCCAGAACCGAACGCCGGATCAAAACATCCCCGCCAAAGGCTTCACAATCTCCGGGGGGCGGATTCCATTCCAGACTGCCGATCCAGTTAAAAACAGATGCCTCCGGATGAAGCTCCTCACGGTTTCCACGAACGGCGCCGATGTCATGGCCGAGAGCAGCCGTGGCGGTTGAAAACCAGTCCGGATGCAACACCGTATCGGCATCCAGAAATTGCACCAGCGGCGCGGTTCCTGCCTGCCAGCCGGCATTTCGCCCCAGTCCCGGTGTCGGATAAACCGGTTGAAGCGCAATCACGTGAACATCGGGATAATTTTGTGCAATCCGGCAGCTCTCATCGCTGGAGCCGCCATCAACATACCAGATGGTCACCCGGCCTTTGCTGTATTGGCTTCGATGAACACTTTCGATGCATCGTTGCAGGGTTTTAGCCGCATTAACACCAATGATTATGCAATCAATATCCATATGATCCCGGATGTCACCTGGTTTTGCAAGGGTTGGTATCCTGAGAACAAAAACTCCGGTTCAGGCAAAATTCGAATATCGAAAACCGAAATTCGAAACAAATTCAAAATCCAAATGCCGGAAGGACCAAAAGGATATATCAGGAAATACACTGTTTTGAAAATTTTGATTTTTCATTTGGGTCATTGATTCGGATTTCGTGCTTCGAATTTGATGATACAGAAAACGGGTTTCCATTCAGGCACTATTTATCCTAAAATCGTATTGATGTCATTACAAAAAGGATATTATCCGATCCCGATATCAGCCGAATGCAACCGGTTTCAGCATGTAACCGATGATTGACATGAATCCGGTTTTAACATAAAGTTTTTAAGCCATGAACATCGTTTCAGCCAGATAACCAAATCTCGCACTCCAATGCAAAGATCCAACAGACCCAAAGCAACAGCTTGGTGTGTAATTGATTCTTCCTGCGTCCTTTGCGTCTTTGCGATGAATATAACTTCCGATAATAACCGATTGGGGGAAAAACCATGAAATCGTCGTTTCAAATTGCCACTTTCCCAACCTGCCCCCTGTTAAAATCTTCTTTTCCGGTCGTCCTGATTTTTATTTTTCTGGTGCTGAGTGTTCCTATCCCTGCTGCCGGTGAAACAAAAACCCTGTTTCGTATTGGAACCGGCGGCACCACCGGCGTCTATTATCCAATCGGCAAACTGATTGCAGAGGGACTGACCATACCGGTGAATGAAACAGATACACCTGCTGATTCCACCAATGGTGTGCCGGGAATCATTGGCGTGGCGCAAAACTCGGCCGGCTCCATTGAAAACGTGAAGTCCCTGATTTCGGGTCAGACTGAAGCCGGATTGGTTCAGGCCGATGTGGCAACCTGGGCATTTCATGAAGAACATGTTTTTGCCGGAAATCCGGGTGGCAACACGCTTCGGGCAGTGGCAAGCCTCTATCCGGAAATGTTTCAGATCGTCACCCGTAAGGACGCCAATATCCGAAGCGTGCCGGATATTCGTGGAAAACGCTTCTCCATTGATGAGCCCGGTTCAGGTACCCTGCTGGTCATGAAAATTATACTGGCAGCCCATAACCTTTCGGAAAGCGATTTTTCTCCGGTTTACCTGAAGCCGGTATTCACTCAGGATAAAATGGTCAGAAATGAGGTTCAGGGCTTCGCCATGATGGCCGGAGCCCCGATGAAAGCCGTCAGCCAGCTTTCCGATATCGGACTGTTTCTGGTGCCCATCGATCCGGATATCGCATCAAAAATCTCCATCCGGTATCCCTATCTGGTTCCGAACAAAATCCCAGCCGGCGTATATGTTGACATTCCGGAGACACCAACCCTTCAGGTATATGCCCTCCTGGCCGTTCGTTCGGAAATGTCGGCGGACATGGCCTACCAGGTAACGGCCGCCCTGTGGAGTGAAAGAACCCTTTCATTGCTGAAAGAGGGGCATCCTCTGGGAAAAATGATCTCTCCGGAAACAGCCCTGACCGGATTGTCGATTCCGCTTCATCCCGGAGCAGAACGATTTTATCGGGAAAAGGGGTTTCCGGTAAAATAAATCCGGTCATCATGAAACCATCCCGCCAATTTCCCCAGATACTTCAATGGAGTGCCGTTGTCTTTGTGGTTGTCGCCGTGATTGTAACCGGGCTGTTGACCAATATAACACTCAGATCCATTGAAAAAAACCTTCCGGGAACGCTGCTAACCGAACTTGAAGCCCTTGCACTGCTGATCGAAGATATTGACAAAGCCGTTTCCGCCGTTGAGGTCACACGGACCAGTCCGACTCCTGAGAATTACCTTCAGCTTCGGGAAAAGATCAATACCGTTTTTGACAATATCATCACACTTCGGGATACCTATGTATTTGACAATCTGGTTCAGGCATCCGCGTTTCATGCTGTTGTGGCGCCGGCTATCAGCGACATCCGGGAATGGCTGGCAGAAGGCGTTTCCGGGTATGGCCCCGAAACATCCACAACGCTGGATATCATCCAGTCCCGAATTTCCGGGGCATATCTGAAAGCCAATGAACTGAACCACGACTCTCACAGGATTGCCCAAAAAGTCCTGGCTGAACAGCGCATCCGGCTGGAAGGTTTTTTGTTCAGTGTCAACCTGCTCTTTCTGCTGACACTGGCGGTTACGGTCATCATGGTGTTTCTGATCGCACGCAGACAGGTTTTTCTGCGGCGCGAGATAGACGTTCAGACCGAACTCCGGCGCACAGAGAAAACACTTCGGGAAACTGAGGAACTATACAGCAAAGTAATTGCCGCCATACCCGATGCCGTGGTCCGAACGGATGTCACCGGTCAGATTCTCTTTATAAATGATGTGGCGCTCCGGATCAGCGGATATTCGCTTTCCGAATTTCTGGAAAAAAATTTCCTGGAGTTCATTGCACCCGAAGATCATGCAGTTGTCCTTCAAAATTTCACCCTGATGTTCAATCAACGGCTCGGCCCAAAAGAATATCACCTCGTCATGAAAGACGGGAAAAAGATCCCGTTTGAGATCAATTCGGATGTTCTTCGCGGAAACGATGGATCACCGTATGGAATCGTCAATGTCTGCCGGGATATCAGCACCCGGCTGAAGGCGGAAGAAGCCCTGAAGGAAAGTGAACAGCAGTACCGATTGCTGGTAGAAAATGCTAACGATGGGATTTTCATTGCCCAGGATGGAAAAATCAAGTTCCCAAACCCCAGAACGCTGGAAATTCTCGGGTTTGCAAAAGCACGAACCGAAGAAATGTTTTTTGTTGATTTCATTCATCCACAGGACCGCGAAACGGTCCTGGACATGCATCGCCGCAGATTGGCCGCAGAAGAAAATCTGCCGGCCTATTATTCCTTCAGGGTGATCAATGCCACCGGGAGGGAATATACCGTGCAATTGAATGCGGTCAACATTGTGTGGGAAGGCCGCCCCGCCACGCTGAATTTTGTCAGGGACATTACCGATCATCTCAATCTGGAAGCCAGTCTCAGGCAGGCTCAAAAAATGGAGGCCATCGGCACCCTGGCAGGCGGTATTGCACATGACTTCAATAATTTGCTGATGGGAATTCAAGGCAGAATTTCCCTGATGATGTTCGGGATGGCGGAATCCCATCCCTTTTTTGAATCGCTTTCCCGCATTGAGGAATGTGTTAAAAATGCAACCGACCTGACCCGGCAGTTGCTGGGTTTTGCCAGAGGCGGAAAATACGAGATCAAACCGGCCTGCATGAACGACATTCTTGAAAAGAGTATCGAAATGTTCGGGCGTACCCGAAAGGAAATTCAGATACACCGCAATTTCGAAACCAGTCTCTGGACCGTGGAAGTGGATCGCGGGCAAATACAGCAGGTGCTGCTGAATTTGTTTGTGAATGCCTGGCAGGCGATGCCAGGCGGTGGAGATCTGTTTCTTCAAACGGAAAACACTGTCATTCACAATAAGATGCTTCGGCCACATGAATCGGGTTCTGGCAAATATGTAAAGGTATCGGTCAGGGATACCGGCCAGGGCATGGATGATTCGACAAAGGCCCGCATTTTTGAGCCATTTTTCACCACAAAGGAAATGGGCCGTGGAACCGGTTTGGGGCTGGCGTCATCCTATGGCATTATTCAAAACCACGGTGGATGGATTGATGCGGACAGTAAAATCGGACAGGGCAGTACCTTTACATTTTATCTGCCTGCATCGGAAAAAACCGTGATTCCGGAAATTGCTTCCCAAACAAAAGAGGTGAAGGGAAACGAATTGATATTGCTCGTTGACGATGAGGACATCATCATCGATGTCGGCAGACAATTTCTTGAAGTCCTCGGGTACACGGTTTTTACAGCCCGTTCCGGTCAGGAAGCCCTGGAAACATACCGTCTTGAATCCGAAAAAATCGATCTGGTCATTCTGGATATGATCATGCCGACAATGGATGGCAAAGAAACGGTTCAGCGGTTGAAAGCCATCAATCCCGATGTCAAAATTCTGCTTTCGAGCGGCTACAGTATGGACGAAAAGGCTGCGGAAATCATGAAAAACGGCTGCAATGGATTTATCCAGAAACCCTATGGCATCAATGAACTGTCACAAACGATCCGCAAGGCTCTTGAAGGGCCTGGTCCTGACTTCGCCCGGTAATAATCATCAAGGAAATATTCTGTACTGTCCGCCATTCCCTCCCTGCTGCCTTCTCAAAATCATTATCTTAAAAGCGGGCCTGGCTCCAATTTGGCCCACTGGCGTGTCAAAATGAAATGTTGACATAACGCGTAAAAACAATGGATCAGGCCGATGAATCATCGGAATCATTTGGCCTGCCCGCCAACTGTATGGCGGCATCCAGGTCTGAGGCAATTGTGAAAAGTTTGTCAACACGGGCAATTTTCAGCATCTGTCGGACAGAAGACTGAAGATTGCATAAAATCAACGTCTGACCCTGTTCTTTCAGAAACCGGTTCAGTTTCATCAGGATCATCAGACCGGAGCTGTCCACAAAGTGAAGCCCGTTGCCATCCATAATACAGGGCCGTGAATCTATTTTTTTCAGAATGCCTTCCAGGTTGACCGATTCCCGTTGTTCAGAATCCAGTTCTCCAAACAGGGACCATACCACATGCATCCTGTCCGATTGAACGGTATAATAAAACGGTTTGGATAAAGACGAGTCGTCCGATGATGGATTGTCCGGCACATCGTATTCCATCATGTTTTTCTGAAACAGGTCCAGCAGTCGATTCACCTTGAAAAAACGCAGAACAACCGGAGTCAAATTGGCAAAAATGAGTTTTTTGCCACTGTCATTGGCTGTCAGGCGCAAACTGACCAGAAAACCCATTCCGGATGAATCAATGAAGCGAACCCGTGAAAAATCCAGCACAAGCTCACGATTGTCCCGCATGATATCTTTGGCATGCTTCCGGAATTCGGGTGTTGTGGCCGCATCCAGGGAATGCGGGATCAGAAGATGCGATCGTTCATTTGAAAGAAATGTCTCCGGTTTAACCGTGATGGTATCGGCAGATCCCGTCGGAGAAAACAGCTTTTGATACCATGATCGATACCGGTAATAGAGTACAACCGGAAAAATGACGAATCCGAATTTGTAAAATCCGACCACATATCGCTTCCACAGCCGTTTGGGATCCTGTGAGATTCGAAACAGCCACTCCAGCCCGGCTTTCTGCATCCAGATCGGAGCCCGGGCCACGGTCCCGATAATAAATTCAAATGTACCACCCACACCGATGGAAACCGGAACACACAAGTGATTCCGGTTTCGTTCAAACCACACCTCCTGTTTGGGATTTCCAAATGCGATCAGCAGGATGTCTGCACGGGATTCGTTGATTCGGCTGACAATATCCTGATCGTCCAGATCTGCATCCATCAGTTGATGGCCGGTCACATGCACAAACGGCGAATACACCCCTGCCACCCGAAGCCCGGGATATCGCGTCTGCATCAGATCGGCGGCACGCTGGCCCACATCATCCCGTCCCCCCAGAAAAAACAGGCGTTTCCCCCGAAGGGCGGCCTCCCGGGCCAATTCAGGCACCAGATCCGCGCCGGTTACCCGTTCCTTCAGGGCATGTCCCAAAAGCTTGCTGGCCCACACCAGCGGCATACCATCTGGCGTAATCCGATCCGCCCGCCGCAGGATTTCCAGCAGTTCGGGATGGCGAATATCAGAGGGCAACCAGCCAAGCGTATTGACCAGAAAATCGACATTTACCGTGGCGACATATCTGGGACGAAAATCCGTTTGATAGGCTTCGATCATTGCAAAAACACTGTCCACCGCTTCCCGGCGGGTCAGGTTGTCAATGGGAATACCCAGTAGGGTGATGATATCCCGTTCAGGGATCATGGGGTCCTCCGCGATTGGCCCTATTCATGTTGGTCAACCAGTTCCAGTGTTATGACGGCACGTTCAATCCGTTTCTCCATGCGGCTTTCTCCGGAATACACAAATCTGCCGACAGCGATCTGATCATCCGGCCGAAACCGGTCCCGATCCCACAGCATCACATCAACGGATTGTCCAGGATCGAGGCTGACATCCCATAAATTCAGGATCAGCAGATGGGTATTGGCCTGATATTCAACGGGTACGTTTTTTTCACCAATCGTTATCTGACCATACACATCCGGCGGAATTCCCCATGGATTCCACTTGTCCCATCGGCTGCCATCAGCCTTGTCCGTATCAACGGTTATCTGAACCACCATCTGTGGCCATTGCTCTGCCAGGGAATCTGACAGCAGAAATACCATCAACAAAAAAATCAGCAGCAGCGCCATCCACCTGTTTTGGGGTGTCATGGTCGGCTTGAATGGCTGGTGGATGATATCGTCCATTTCCCATAGTTCCGGTTCGCCCATCATTCCTGTCTTTCATGCCGGTATGCCAAAACCATTCGCAACGTCTGATTTCGGATACTGAGCGTGTTCATCGCCCATTCCCTGGCTGCCGGACGCATGGCATGGAGACGGCTGCAATCCGCCAGCAACTCCAGACCCCGGTGAACAAAATCTATCGATGTGTTTTGGCAGACCATGCCGCTGATCCCGTTTTGAAGCGTCACATCCCATCCGCCGGTCCGGGTTCGAAGAACCGGACAGCCGCAGGCCTGGGCCTCTGCCGCCACCAGACCAAATCCCTCATACTGACTGGGCATCAGGAGCAGATCCGCTGCAAAATAGGCGGTTCGCGGGTCCATCCAGCCATACATCCGGCACGATTCCGACAAACCGGCCATTTGAATCCGGTTCCGGATTTCATTTTCCATCGGACCGGTACCCACAATGGCCATTTTGATGGATAACCCGAAACGTTTCAACAGGGCCTCGGCCAGATCGAGCAGGGCCAGTGGGTTTTTCTGTTCATGAAACCGGCCGACAAAAAGCGTCAGCAATTCGTGTGGCTCAACCTGAAACAGACGTCTGGCATCATTCCGTTCATCGGGTGTCGGCGGCCGAAAATACGAACAATCCACACCGTTGGGAAGGATCACCATACGCTGCGGTTTCACATCGAGATGCCGGGTGGCATAATCTGCGGCTTCCTCATTCAAGACAAACAGATTTTTGGCCAGTGGGGACAGATATTTGCGAATCGGTCCCAAATCGAGGGGACCGGCTTTTTCTGTCAGATGGACATTGTGCAGGGTAAACCAGTCCGGCCGATATCCGGACAGGTGGCAGACCAGAGACGGGGCACGTCCATGAACATGAATCACATCCGGGTGAAATGCCCGGATCTGCCGATGAACCTGCCAGACCGTGCGTGGCAGTACCCCAGGATGAACAGACCAGTTGACCTCCTGACACCGGATACCCTGTTTTGTGATGCTATCGGTAACCGGTCCGCCATTTCCAATCAGCAGGACCTGATGCCCCAGTTTGGCCAGATCGATACAGGTCTGCTGGATGGCCACAGCCACCCCGCCCTGCCATCGGGTCGGGCCCATCTGAACAATTTTCATGGGTTTGATATCCGTCATGGGTCGTGAGATATGACTATTGAGTAATGAGTAATCAGTTGTGAGATATGAGAATCGGCTTTGGGCTCTGTCTGATTTTTTGCCAGGATGCCGTTCCTTCAGCCTTCCGCCTTCAGCCTTTTTCCTTTAATTCTGTCAAAAATGACTCCCGGAGACCATTCCAGGGCATCCATCAACGCCTGAATCCGGTTGGCCGGTTTATCACTGCCCCAATTCAAAACAGATGCCAATGCCGGAATATCCAGTTTCAGCAGGATATCCACGGTATGAACCACCTGACTGTAGAGGCTGCGGTCTCCCTGGATAACCAGCACCGCAACATCCGCTACCGTGCATAAAAATTCGGTCAGGTCACTTGTCAGAACCGGCTGCGCATCGATCAGGATGACATCATACTCGGTTTTCAAGGCCTTGAGCATGTCAAACAGACGTTCACCGGTTCCCATGCCCCAGTCCATATGTCCAAGCGGAAGCAAATCCATCTGGCTTCTGACATGACGGAAGATATTTCCGGGATAGTCGATTCGGCAGGAGGCCGCCTTCATCTCATTGGATTTCAGTTGAGATTCCAGAGCATCGGATATGGCCGGAGACGACAGATTCATGTCCACAATCAGCACCCGTTCACACATCTGCCCCAGAACAGCCGCCGAGTTCAACAGAATACCCGTCACACCGCTTTTTTCGTTAACACCGGTAAAGAGCATGGTTTTGGCGCCATTTTCCTGGCGTTCCCGGTTCAGACGGATGGCCAGACTGCGCAGAGCCCGGGAGACGACATGGTGGGGATCATACCGCGTCACCTGATCAAAGGCAGATGCGGTTGGTGCAAACGCCCTGCCCCTGTCTGTGGATTCGTAGCGGGAAATGGGCCAGGTGGAGGGACTGCCGACAGATGTCTCCACATCCCGGGGACGCCGGATCCGGTTATCCATCAATTCCATCACCAGCATGATCCCGCCCACACTGCCATACGCCAGGACAAACGCAACCAGAAACAGGCGGGTGGCATTGCTCCCGGCGGGACGGGTCGGTTTTTTGGCATCGGATTCGATAGTCACCCGAAGCGGGGCCTTGGATTCCGCCGCAATATCCTGGATGCGGGTTTCAATCTGAAAACTGCGATCTTTCATGAATTCCAGTTTGGCCTGGATATGCTGACCCTGCAACAGGCTTTGGGCATTGCGAATCGCGTTTTCCTGGGCTCCGCTCAACTGTTTCAGCAATTCCTTTTCGGTCTGGTACGCGGCCTCGACCGATGATCGGGCCCGGATCACTTCTTCTGTCAGGGATACATCCCGTTTCTGCTGAATGATTTCCGAAGCCTGACGGCTGACCCGGTCGCGATGGCTTTCCAGATATTCATTCATGTTTTTCATGCGCATTTCGACATACCGGCGATCCGGATTTTCCGCCGACAGGCCATCGAGTGTTTTTCGCATATCCTGCAGCGTTGTGTAGGTCCAGAAATCGATCCGGTACAGCGAATTGTCGTTGACAATCATCTCCTTTATGGCCGCATCGATGGGAAGCGCCTTCAATTCGGCCGCCTGCTTTTCCAGGGCTTTCAGACGATTCTCTTTTTCCAGCCGATCGGCGTATGTGCGATAATAGGCTTCCTGAAGCGTGATCAGTTTCTGGGTATGGACATCGGCTCCGGCAATAAAATCACTGGTTCGGGTCTCTTCGGCCAGCCGTTTCAATTCTTCTACAAGGCGACCGGTCTCTTCGGCCAGCCGAACACGCTCCTGGTGTAAAAAATCCAGACGACGCGTGTCCTTGTTCTCTTCTTCGGACTGAGTTTTTTCCAGATAGACCTGCATGATCATATTGGTCAGTTCGGCCAGGCCCTGGGGCGAGTTTCCGGTCAGCGCCAGTTGAATCAACTGGCTGCGCTTGTATTGTTTGACCTCCAGTTGGCTGGCCAGACGCCCGGCTGCGGCATCCGGGGATGTTCCCGAGGGCATGAACCATCGTTGATTTTCCGGAGACAGGCGTTTCAGTGCGGCGCCCAGAATGTCCAACTCCCGGATCCGCTCTTCCTGAGTGGTCATATAATCCCGAAAATAGGGGGTGATGGAAGAATCTTCGGATCGGGAAAGAAAAACCGGCATGACCGGAGCAACCAGAAGCTTGGCCTTCACCTGATAATAGGGCTGACTCTTGATGAGCGCCAGCGGGGCCAGACAGACAAACCCGATAGTTCCCAGAATCAGGGTCACCCAAAATCGTCTTTTGACAAACCCCATCAGATCAAAGGGTTTTCGCAGTTTGCGAGACAATGCGGTCGATTGGAGAACTGTGGCATTCATGAAATCATTGCCTGACGGATGTTCCGGCAAAACCGAGCCGCCGCAGTCCGCGGAGCATCCATGCCTTTTCGGATGATGTCAAAAAAAATCGATGCAAAATCAAAGCCGTCACCATCAGGAACAAAGCGCCGCAGGCTACCAGCCCGGCCAGGGTTTGCCATCGGTTCATATTGGGCAGTACGGCCAGAAACATGCCGGTGCAGACACCTGCCAGAAGCGGCGCCAGACAGGGCAGGACCGTATGACGGCAATATTGCGCCCAGGGGATTTCAAACAGACGGTTGGCCCGCCAGATGAAATATATGCTGGTGGACACGGTTGCAGCCGAAATACCGGCAACCGCTCCGGTCACGCCCCACACCCATGCCCCGGAAAGGGTCCAGATGGCCCCGGTCGCAACCCGCAGCACCGTGTATTCAAACTCCCGCCCGGACCGGTTGAAGCCCCGAAGAATCAGGGAACCGGGTCCGGTGGCCAGATGAACCAGATTGGTTGCGGCAAACAGGATCATCAGCCAGGCAGCCAGTTCATACCCGGGTCCGACCCAGGCGAAAATCAGGGGATTGGCAACGGCAATCAGCAGCATGAACAGCATGCTGTTCAACAGATTGATGTGCCGTGATCCGTTCAGATACAAATGCGTCACATCCGCTCCGATAATCCGTTCGTCATGCAAAATAAACCGACAGCATCGCTTCCAGATGGTCCATCCCGGCCACAGGGCAAGAAGAATCGGGATCAGAACCGCCGGCGCCCATAAACTGGTAATGGACCAGGCTTCCGCATGCCATCGAAAAATATGACAGGGCAGCAGGATCAGGGCCGCGACCAGGGCGCCAATCAGGGACAGATACCCATAAATGCGCATTCTGTCCCTGCCGGTATATCCGGTTTCATTCTCCCACTGGCTGCCCATATAGGATGCGGCCGGCATCAGGGGGCCGATGGCGGAGCTGGCAATACCGCGGGCGGAAAACGGAAATTTTCGCCCGATTTCAATCATGGCCGCAGCCTCCAGTCCGGCAATGCCTGTTGCCACCAGTCGGTCAAAGGTATTCATGAATATCCCCATCAATCCCAGAACCTGAACCTTGGCCCCGAAGTTGTAAAACAGGGGAAGACTGTTCCGGTCCACATACTGCCAGCCAATCCGCAGGCCGGGCAGTTTTCGAAAACTGCTGACCATGCAGGCGCTGGTATCGATAACGGTTCTGAGAAGATAGGCAAAAAGCAGCCCGTAAACGCCCCAGCCCATGGCCAAAAACGCGATCATGGCCCCCAGTTCGATCAGGGAGGCAATCAGAAACACGGTTTGACAGAATGCGGTTTCCTGAAGCCCTTCCAGCATGCCGCGAAACCCGCCCAGAGCCAAGTCCCCCAGAAATGCCAGGGCTGTTCCCAATATGAGAATCCGGGCAACATCTCTCAGCTCGTTCCCCACCTTGAAATACGCCAGTATCACCGGCAAAATGCCCCACAGAATACCAAAAACCACCAGACTAAAGCCGCCCATACATAACAGACCGGTCGAGAGCAGCCGGTTGATCCGCCCGATATCCCCCTGACGATGATACTGGGCCGTGTACTTGATATAGGCGGCGTTCATTCCGAACACCCCCATACCCGCATAAGACAGTACCACAAAGCAGATGCTCCACAGCCCGAACTGATCCAACGGGACAAAATGGAGCGTAATGGGCGTCACCGCCAGCCGGCTGAAAAAATAAAACCCCCGTGACATCATGCCGACCAGGGAATTCATGGCCACTTTTTTCCCCAGCAGGGCCTGGGAGATGGGGGGGCTGGTCTGTGCCGACGGGATCATGGGATCATTTGCGGCTGGCGTCTTATAAAACGCACCGGGACGGGTTGGTGTATTGGCCATTTGGACTCAATCCGCCTTCATTTCGCGGTTTCGACGGGTCCGGGTCCAGTCTGTCTGCCTGCGGGTCAGAAGCATATGCAGATAAACCGGTATCTTCCAGGCCAGAAACAGGGGGGCTGCCAGAAGACATCCCCATACATAAACCGGCGCATGACGGAGCAACAGTCCGGAAAACACATACACCATATCCGCCACAACAGCAAAAACCAACAAAACTTTGGCGGACGGCCACATCAGGGACGACCCTGCCAGAATCAGAAACTGCATCAGGACCAGCGCCCCCAGCGGCGGGGTCACCAGCTCCATCAGGCTGTCCAGATACAGAATCTGCCGGGTTTGCGGCTGGCACCTTATAAAGCTCATCAGAAACGCCCACAGCATTTTGGGTGCAAACTGCATCATCATCCGGATTCGGCCGCCTTCCCAGCGTTTTCGCTGGGTCTCTGACTGTCGGGAGTTTTGTGCCATTTCCGCCAGAACTACGGCATCGGGATTGTAATGCACCCGAATGCCATCCTGCGCCAGAATCAATCCAAACTCCAGATCCTCCACAATTGAATGGGCCGGCCAGCCGTAGTGGATCAAGAAGGTCTTCCGGAAGGCCATGCCATTGCCCTTCAAACCGGCGCTGCCTCCAAGACCCACCCTGCCGGCAGGCCTGACATGATGAAAAACAGTCAGGGCGGCACTGGCAAGGGCGGTCCGCCAGTTTGCCCGCCAGTTTCTGACCCCGTAAAATCCCTGAACGGCCTGAACATCCGGAGCCATACTTTGCCCAATTTCCGTCAGAAAATCCGGATGCACGTCGGTGTCGGCATCCACAATGGCAACCATTTCAACATCACCCAAACCGGTCAGATGGATTCGGACAAACCAGTCCAGGGCCTGGCCTTTTCCACGGTTTTCCGGCTCATTCCGTTCAACAACCACTGCACCGGCTTGACGGGCCCGGGCGGCTGTATCATCGGTGCAGTTGTCGGCAATGACCACGATTTTTCTGCGGTCTTCGGGATACCGGCATTTTTGAACACTGGCGATTACATCGGCAATCTGAAGGGCTTCATCATGGGCTGGAACGACCACGGCAATTATCGGCTGGAATTGGATGGAGAGGATTTTTTTTTGGAACCGCCAGGCAGAAACCGTGATGATCAACAGCCAGAAGGTGACGGTCATCACATACAGCACCAGAATCAGGATGCCGGTTGATATCAACTGCATGAGGAATTCTCCCTGTTTTTTGTTTGATGGGGGGCAATGCGGTTTGCCGGATTCCGGTGCCAGGAAAATTTAGTGAAGTTTGAACGGGAATGCAACAATTAATCCTGACCGGTTATCAATCAATCATCGACAGGAAAAGGCCGCGGCATCCGGAGTTGGCGCTGAAATCAGGGGAGATCATTTTTTTTGGCGTGTTTCGTGTTTTCTGGTGGGCCAGGCAAAGCCTCGGTCACGTCTTGCAAGTATTTCAGGTTACGTTGCGAAAAGCCTTTCACGAAATAGGGGCGTTATGTTCCGAACATGCAAAACGCAATTCCAAAAACACTCGCGAAGAACTTCATCCGTCGGGTCGTTTTCGGTTTGCTTGCCAGCCGGAACGATCGCCAACGGGCGGCTGTCAAAGTTCGGCAAAGCTTCCGGGGCATGCATATTGTGGATATGCGGCATCAATAAACCCGCTGCATCATCGCCGTATTTCAGGCTCAGTCCCAATTCAATAGCCTGTGCAACTCCTTGGGCAACACCCTCGCTCAGCCCCCGTTTATATCCAATCCGTTCAACACTGCTGATATATGGCATTTTACCTTCCACCTCAATTTTGTGTATGCTATCCCACAACCGGTCTTCCAGATGCCCGGGCAGTCTCATGACCCAGTCAATGAAACAGCATGAGGTGCTATTCCCGTTCTGATTAATCTTCTGAGTGTTCTTCTGTGTGAGATTCTGGAAATTGCATGTTCAGTTTATCCCTTATTCTTTCCTTCCAACTGTCTAACGCCTTGATCTTCCAGCAACAGATTCATCTGGTGAATGGCTGCCTGATTCAATAGGACAAGCCGCCCTGTCTGCGGCAGGCCCTGGCGAATAAAATGGGCATTCAGAGTTTCAAGATTGGCCAGACAAACCAGTTGTGAAACATTGGCTTCATCGCGAATGTTGCCTTTTTTGTCAGAATTTTCGTCCCGCCACTGCTTTGCCGTCTTGCCGAACAGTGCCATATTCAACAGATCCGCTTCACTGGCGTAGATGACATTAATTTGCTGGGGTGTCAATTTCGATGGAATCAAGTTCGCTTTGATGGCATCAGTGTGAATGCGGTAGTTAATTTTTGTGAGGTTGCGGCGGATATCCCAGCCAAGCTGCTGAAGATCAGCCTCTTTCAACGCTGGAACTCCTTGATCAGGTAGAGCTTGAATTGAGGGGATATCCATGAGGCAAACTCGAAAGCGATGTCTTTATGGGCGTAAGTTCCCCCATAACGACCGGCCTTCGCAATTATCCCAATAGAGCCTGTTTTCTCTACCCATTGCTTAACCGACAATGCAAAACGGTTCAACCCAGCCTGATTTTTAATTCCATCGAATTCGGGGGAATTAAACGCCGGGTTGTAGATTCCTTCCCAAATGCCCAGAAATTCAATGGTGTTCTTGTTCCGAAGCCACTTTTCAATAAGCGCCAGCCCGTTTTCGATATCGCGCACCATGTCGGTCAACGAGATATAATCCTGTTCGTTTTTCGTCAGGATGGTGATCTGGCTGCCCTGAACAATTATCTTCTGATTTTTTCCGCTCATGCACTTGCCTCCGATGTTACCATCCCGGTTTCGCTGCTCTTTGTAACAAATTTGGCTATTCGGATTCATCCATGTTTCGAATGGCTTCGGAAATTTCAACCTTGCTCTGCCGCAACAATTTTTTCTCGTATTCGGTCAGCACTCCCGGTTTTGAGAAGGTAGCGAGCCTCTGATTGAGTAAGGCTGTCGAAGGCGTGACCAAACCTTTCCTGCCACCCGTTTTCACGTTCTCTTCCATGTTTATCCCTCAAATTCTGTGATGTATCGTGATTCAGTGCGATTTTGGCTGAATACTGTTTACCTGTCAAAACAGTGGCTGCGATGACTTTGCCACCTTTGGACTCGATGTATCCCCGCAAATTGGCAAGTGTGCCTCCCATCCCCACAAAATCATCCACCATCAAATAATCTTGGCCGGGGATCACGTTTCCTTCAAAAACAGGTTGTCTTGCAAGCCTGCCAAAACCATCTGAACCGGTATGCCCCACCTGGTTGATCTGAATAATCCCGTTATCGACGATGAACCCAAGTTTTTGGGATAGTTTGTCTGCAAACACTTCCGGAATGGCGTTGACGCCTTCACGTTCAATAGCATGTGCGCAGACAATAATCGGTTTACTTCCACAAAGCAGATTCTTGATTTATCGATGCGGATGCAGCATCACCTGTTTTGGCGTTATGGTATGAAGGATGTTTTTTTACAGAGGTTTCTGATGCATGAATAATCACATCCGGGAAATCGAACAATGGATTACGAATGGGTTTTGGAAAAATGGATGGCCAAAGCGTCCTGAATATTTGCTCCAGATCAGAAAGAGATCTGGCATTGGCAACCGCCTCTCTCCACCATTCGCTGTTTTCATTGTCATCCATTTTCGAAGAATTTCCCATTTTTGGATTCAATTGAATTGCACTGTCACCATCTCTTATTTCTGATTGATTCTAAGCGGATGTGGGCTTTTCGGCATATCATTTAACCGTTTTCCACCCAGTGTTCTTTGCCGGTATATTTTGACCTACACAGAACATTTTTTTCATCTATCTGCATTTCTTCCAATATATAAACGTCGTCTGCGTCAGTTTGAAGACCAACAAATAAGTGATATATATCTCCTATTTTTATAGGCATGTCTGTAAGCTTTTCGAATACTTTCCAGGAAAAACGATCAGTTGCACCCATTGTATTCCAATCCGTATGGTCAAAGAGGCCGGAAGTCACCAGGATTTTTAATCGGCACAGATGATAAAACCGATTTCAATCCCTTCATGCCGAGACAAAAAGGCAGTTTTCATTGATTGTTGTGAAAAATGATGGTATCAGTCGATATAACAATTCGAGTTGGTGATCAAGAAAAATATCGCAATAAAATCATTTTTTTCAGCTACTTATGAAATTTGCGTATTTTTCGACCCAGCCGGTTTGATACCCTTTTGTGTTTCAAATCCCCCCGCCCAAGTAAACCGTTCTGCCTTCAGAACCACCTGAATTTTTTACCAGTCGGACCAATAGCCGAAAAGTCATTCCGGCTGACAGGTGCTGGAATACATCACATTCACCAACCACCCGCCATCACCCGGCAATCAACCGCTCAACATGGCGCCAGGAAAGCACCCGAACACGTGACCGCTGTTGATCGGTCTCACCGCCATATACCACGTGGCAGGCCACGGCACGGGAGTCATCGGCTTGAGCCATGCGATCGGTGAAGTGATTCAGGTTGTCGAAGAAATCATGGCTGATGGTGGCGCCGGATTTGATTTCGACGGCGGCGAGGTTTCGTCCCTGGTCGATGAGAAAATCGATCTCCGGCCCTCTGGCCTCCCGATAGTGAAACAGTCTGGGCTGCTGCCCGTTGTGGGACAGGCCTTTGTAGATTTCGGAGACAACCCAGATTTCAAAAATGGCGCCACGCTGCGGATGCAGGCGGAATGCCGTTTTATTCTATATTCTGTTTTTCCGTTTTCACGGTAACCGACAGGATAAAAATGAATGTTGATCCATTTCCTAAAATTTTCCCAATACCCCGATCATGCTCACATATTCATCAAATTCCCGGTAAGCTGCATTGCTGATCCCGTCCTGTTCATTCCGCCCCAGATTGGCCGTGATGCCGATATTGATCTCAAAATGGCTGTTGACGGCATAGGCAAGGCCTGTTGAAGGAGAATACATCCAATCGTTTCTCAGGGATGGGGCGGACCCGGTGGTATAATTTCCGACCGTGTAATCCGAATTCCGGATCAGACCATTCAGGTTCCAGCTCAATTTGTCGTCGAATTTATAACGGTAACCCAGTTCAACGCTGGTATCAAACGTGGGAACCTGCCCGGTGCTCGATATCCATCGCGTCGCTTTATATTTGACGGCAACCGTGTCACGTTCCGACAGTCTGGCCGTCAGTGCGGATTCTCCATAAAAATTGACCTGATCCTTGTCATTCACCGGTGCAGAGTCATCGTATTTTCGAAAATCCGGCCCGCAGCTCACAGACAGGGTCAGCCATTTGAAAAGATTGCCGTCAACTCCCACAAGGGTTCGATGGTATTCATTGGTTGAACTGTAATCCGAGTTCAATGGGTATCCCTGATACTGACGGCCGTAACGATACCCCATGAAAACAGCCAGTCGTGAAGAGATCCGGTAGCCCAGGTCCATCCCGCCATTGACATCATACCGGTCAATCCAGTTCTGATATCCACTGATCGCCCGCTGATCCGTCAACATGTCCCAATATTGAAGGGAACCGGTCGGGCGAAAGAAGACGCTGTTCCAGTCCAGTTGAAATTCAACTTTCATCCGGTCCTGAAACTGTTTCCGCCGCTCGCGGGGAAGTGCATGTGCGTAGCTGCTTCGGACATTGTCCGGAGATGGATAAATTGCCGCATCGCTGCTGCCATCGATGTAGATAAAGGAATTTTCAAGTCCGAAAGACAGATTTCCTGACCTGGCCCTGATTTTGTTGCCGATGCGGTGGGCGACATGGTTTTCTTCCGATTCCCCGTCATACGTCACCCAATCGGGTTCATAATTCAGGGACAATACCTGCCATACATCCTGCTTTTTTATGATCCGGGCAAGATCGATTCCGATTTGGGGTGACAGGGTGGTTACCCAGGCATGGCGTTTGGGCATGCCGTCACCGGAAACGCCAAACAGATTGTCATCGTAACTTTCCCTGATCCCCAATGACAGTTCCGTCAGCCAGTCCGGTTTGTCTGGGACTGAGTCGTCTGTCGCCAACACAGCGGTTTCAGCCGAATTTGCCGCCTCAGATATCAGGGCAGTGATTCCGATCCACACGCAAAAAACCAGATGGGAAAAATTTTTGCCAAACCGTTTCATGTGTGTCACCTGTTCCGATATATAGCTTTCAAGATACCAAAATAGGATGTTCCCTTGATCCCGACAGTTTTTGTTGAACATTCACATAAAAATCGTGATAATCTGCGACCAGATGATTTACGTTTCATTTAACTCATCCAAACGGGTCTATCAATGATCAAATTTTATGGTGTTGTCATTTCCTGTCTTTTTCAGGTTTATCCCGGAAAATTTCGATCGTTATGCCGGATGATGGCCATCCTGCCGATCATTCTGTTTTTTCCCGGAGTCGGGTCCACTGCCCCGCCCGTTATCGGCATGAACCTGACCAATATCACCTACTGGTCTCGTGAGCTGGTCTTTACCGATGCATTCAGGACCTGCATGCCCTGGATCACCCAGGCGATTGATGTCACGCCGGGAGAAAAACCGGCCTGGAACACCGGATTTGCCAATGTTATGCCATTATCCGCCAATGCCTATCCGTCAGGTATCCCATTCCGGCCAACCGGAAGCGCTTTCGACCAGATTGCGGCCACCCTCATGCGGCGGGGTCAGGACGGGCATTATCCTTCGGGTGCCTATCTCTGCCAGTATGCCGGAGATGGTGAGCTGGCATTCGGGCTGGATGCCCGGATCCTTTTTCAAAATCCGGGACACATCCGCCTGATGGTCACGCCTTCCAACAAGGGCATTTTTTTGAAAATAGTCCGGTCCAACCCGGATGATCCCATCCGGAATATCCGGGTCTTTCCGGAAAACGCCAATGACCCGAACCGGTTCAACCCCCTGTTTCTTGAACGTATCAAACCATTTCGGGTGCTTCGCTTCATGGGATGGCAGGCCGTCAACGACTCGCCGGTGGTGTTGTGGAGCCAGCGCACCCGACCGGAACACTATACGCAGCAGCAGCCCGGCGGAATGAACCTGGAGACCATGATCGACCTGTGCAACCACCTTGCGGCAGACCCGTGGTTTTGCATGCCCCATCAGGCGGATGACACCTATATCCGTCAATTTGCAGCCCTTGTGAAACATCGCCTGGATCCGGCCCGCCGGATTTATCTCGAGTATTCCAATGAGGTCTGGAATCCGCAGTTCGCCCAGCACGAATTTGTTCTTGACGGGAAGCCTTCCAAAACCCTGCCCAAACGATATGCCCGAAACGCCAGGAATGTATTTGATATCTGGCATGACGAATTTGGACATAACCGGAGTCGGGTGGTCCGGGTTCTGGCCGGTCAGCAGCACAATGTCTGGTTTCTCGAGCAGGCTGTGGCAGAAATCGGTGCGGCATCCATTGATGCGCTGGCCTGTGGCGGGTATTTCGGCCTGCAGCCCGAAGATCTCTCCAGTCTGAAGAAGCTGGGCAGTCAGACAACCATTGAAACAGTCATGGACATGGCCATTCGACAACTGGGCCAAAAAGCGATTCCGGGCCTTGCGGCCCATGCAGATCTTGCCAAACGCCTTGGCCGTGACTTTTATGTGTATGAAGGCGGCCAGCATCTGATTCCTGATCCGCCCGGAAGTTCTCCCGATTATCTGCCAGCGATTGTAAAAGCCCAGTCATCCGGACAGATGGCAGATGCCTACATGACGATGCTTCAGGCATTTGTAAAAATGGGAGGAGATCTGTTCATGGCCTTTGGTTTTGTATCGGATCAGAAATCTCCCTGGGGGGCCTGGGGTCATCTGGATCATCTGTCACAATCCCCGGCAGACTCACCCAAATTCAAGGCGTTGCTGGAGCATATGAACCAGACCCAACCGGATGCCACGATTGTAAAACCCTGACCCGGAGACGCATACCATGAAACTTGGCATGATGAACAACCCGTCAAAATCGGTATATGATGAAGTGGTATTCTGCGGGAAAGCCGGATTCGAATTTCTGGATTTGACCATCGAAGGACCTGACGCCACACGGATTGATTTGGACAGATTGCGGTCAATCCTCGATTTATACGGCCTGTCTGTCACCGGCCATACCGATCCCTGTCTGCCCCATGCCTATCCAGTCCCGGAAATCCGGCAGGCCTGTCTAATGGAACTGGAACGCTGTGCCAGGCTGTTCTCCGCCCTTGAGGCAAAAATCATGAATATCCATCCCTGCTATTTCTGCCCGCCGGCTCTGAGAAACGAACTGGTTTCGTTGAACATCCAGTCCTTGAAACCCGTTGTGGACATGGCGGCATCCTATGGTCTGACCGTGGTGCTGGAGAACTATAAAGCCCCGTTTGACCGGGTTTCCACCTTCAGAAAAATTATGTCGGCTGTACCGGGCCTGGCCCTGCATCTGGATTTCGGCCACACCAACTTCGGCCATGACAATCATGAAATTTTTTGCAGGGAACTGGGAAAGCACATCCGGCATGTCCACTTTTCCGACAACCGGTCCCGCTCCGATGATCACATGCCCCTGGGTGTTGGCACGGTTGACTGGAAAAACGCAGTTCATTCATTAAAAGCGACCGGTTACAATGATACCATTACCCTGGAAATATTTTGTCATGATCCGGAGATGCAGGGCAACTACCTGGATATGAGCCGGAAGCGGGTCAGGGATCTTTGGAAAAGATAACTGCGTTGAAAACCACATCGACATGCAGACATTCCGGGAGCAATCTGATGATCAATTTTCCATACGGCATATCTGATTTCAGGCAAATTATCACTCAGGGGTATTATTACAGAGACCGTACCGATCCTTTCTATATTATTTTGGGGTGCTGACCCTGGCCGGAGAAACCGAACAGGGAGAACTGCGCCTGAAAGTACCCAATCTGGTCATGCAGGGGATGTTTTTGGAGCGGGTGCTTCGAACCATGCTCCCGGATCCGGTTATTCGGGACCGGGGGCTGGACGCGGCAAAGCAAGTCTATCAGTTTTGAGAAATTGAAGCGGTCTGTCAGTTTGTGCAGGAGGTTTACTTTGGCGTGCTGTCCAACCGGGATTATTCCCTGGCCAATGAACTGACGCTCAAGACCTGTTTTTTGACCCTGCTGTATAACGATCTGCTGTATATCATGGATTCGGAGCCCGAGCTGGAACGGCGCTATTCGGATCTGACCATGATCATCCGGCCGGACAAACGCTATCTGAAAATATTTGATGTATTGATCGAATTCAAATTTTTGTCTTTGAAAACGTTGGGTCAAACGGGTGAACAGTTGCGGGCAATTTCCCGACAGCGCCTGTATGAATTACCGGCTGTCCAAAAAGCCTTTGACGAGGGGCATGCACAGACACTGGATTATGGCGCCTGCCTGGC
This sequence comes from Desulfatirhabdiaceae bacterium, assembly GCA_050179135.1. GTDB lineage: Bacteria > Desulfobacterota > Desulfobacteria > Desulfobacterales > Desulfatirhabdiaceae > UBA4064. The sequence continues at coordinate 31,762 of JBFXFK010000047.1, forward strand.
CTGCAAATATCCCGAACTGCGTTTGAAGTCCTTTGTGGTCGTGGCACTGGGTTTTGAGCGGGTTTGTTTTCTGGCATGCCAAAACAGTGTGTCTGGAGAATTGCATATAATAAAAATCACCTTTTGAATATTGGGTTTGGACCGGGGAAAATGGCAAACAATACCGATCACCCCGAACAAATGATCAGGATAAAAATCAGGAAATAATCGGGATGATATTGATAATTCTAAGTTGCATTCAAAACAATACAATTGTATGGTTATCGCCATGATCGCTACCGAGGGGAGACGACATGGCAAGAATTGCACGATATGATGAGAAAGAACTGAAGGCTGCCTTGCAATTGGT
>JBFXFK010000048.1:0-6486 GCA_050179135.1 Desulfatirhabdiaceae bacterium
GATCTAAGATGGAACTGGACCGGAAGTTCGGGTTTTATCAGCGATACGGCGTGGAAGAATACTACATCTACGATCCGGACCGGATACGGTTGTATGGCTGGAAACGCACCGGCAACACTCTGATTCCCATAGCCAACATGAATGGATGGACAAGCCCCCGACTGAAAATCCGGTTTGAACTGTTGCCAGACAACCTGATCATCCACGGTCCGGATGGGAACCGCTTTCTGACGATGCCGGAACTGGATCAGGAAAAAGAGGCAGCTCATAAACGCGCAGAAGCAGAACGCCAAAGGGCAGATGCAGAATGCCAGCGGGCCGATGCGGAGCGTCGTGAAAAAGAACGGCTGGCTGCCAAACTGCGGGAATTGGGGATTGAAATATAGCCTTTCGGCCGTGGATCACCGGGAGAAGAATGAAATGGCAATGAACGCTGTATTTGGAAACATCTGAAATTTCAAATCTGAAAAACCATCTCATGACGCACATGCTGAATTGCCATCTGGATACGATACAAATCGATCCGGTCGATATGACCGAAGATTTCCTGACCCTTGCTTCCCGTTTTGCGGACTTGCCGGGAACCGTGGCCCTGGTCAGCGGCGGAGATATGGACTGCGCCCGATATCACATTCTGGGCGTTGAACCCTGGCTTTGCCTGTCCGGCCGCAAGCAGGAGATGCATCTGAGTGTTCTCGAAAATCACTCTGTTTTTTCGGCTGATCCGTTTGATGTGCTTCGCGATATCCTGAAGCGATTCAGACTTTCCTCAAATCAATTGGCCGGCATGCTTCCGCTGCCTTTTTTTGCGGGTCTTCTGGGTTATCTGGCCTATGATCTCAAGGATTGTATCGAAAGGCTTCCCCGGACATCTGTCGATGATCTGAATCTGCCCCACATCTGCCTGTACAACCATCGTTATGTGTTTGTGGAGGATAAAGCGGCAAAAAAACGATGGCTCTGCACATCCATACTCTCCGGGGATGACATCAACCTTTCGGAAAATGCGCTGAACCGGCTGAATCGGCGTCTGACAGATCCCCTGCCTGGCAGCCGGTCTTTTTCCGGAGATGTGAGCGGTTTTTCATCCAGCTTTACCCAGCCAGACTATGAAGCATCCATTCGGACCATTCGGGACTATATCGCGGCCGGGGATGTGTATCAGGTCAACATGTCTCAACGTTTTGTGATGACCTTTGATGGCGATGCATTTTCGCTGTTCAGAGCCCTTTACCAGAAAAATCCGGCGCCGTTTTTTGCCTATGTTCATGCAGGGGATCATCAGATTGTTTCCACATCTCCGGAACGGTTTGTCCTCAGAAACCACAGCCGGGTTGAAACCCGGCCCATCAAGGGAACCCGTCCCAGGGGGAAAAATCCGGCGGAAGACAACCGGCTTCGTGCCGAGCTGGAAAACAGTCCCAAGGATGACGCCGAACTGTCCATGATTGTCGATCTGCTCCGCAACGACATCGGCAAGGTCTGCCAGGTCGATTCGGTTCGGGTAACCGCCCACAAACGGCTTGAAGCCTATCAGAATGTCTATCATCTGGTGTCGGATGTCGAAGGCATTCTCGATCCGGACATGGATTCCGTGGATGTAATCCGGGCGACATTCCCCGGCGGGTCCATCACCGGATGTCCCAAAATCCGGGCCATGGAAGTCATCGATGAGCTGGAGCCGGTCAGACGTCACATCTATACCGGATCCATCGGATACATCAGCTTTCATGACACCATGGACCTGTCCATCGCCATACGGACGGCAACCATTGTCCGGGGAAAAATCCTGTTTTCGGTTGGGGGCGGCATCGTATATGATTCGGACCCGGCGGATGAATATGCGGAAACGCTTCACAAGGGCAGGACCCTGATGGATGTATTCCGGGGACTGCCGTCATCCGGAAAACCGTCACCGGTTGTCTGGCTGAACGGCCAATTGACGGACAGTGACAGGGCCCATGTGTCCATCACCGGCCCCGGAATTCAGTACGGGTGGGGCATTTTTGAGACCATTCGGGTGGTCAACGGTCACCCTCAGTTTCTGCCAGAGCATCTGGCCCGCTTTGATGCATCCTGGCGTCACCTGTTTGACATCAATCCACCCGATGTTACCTGGAGTGCGGTCATTTCGCAGGTCATTGAAAAAAACCAACTGGCCGAAACCGTTGCAGCGGTCAAAATTCTGGCTGCCAGGCGCAATTCCGATTTGTCACCAACCGGTTGTGATCTGGCCGTTTTCGCGCGCCCCTACCGGCATCGACTGGAACTGATTCAGTCGGACGGCCTCCGGCTGGGCGTGTATCCATTTCCCCGCCAGTCGCCGTTGGCGGATCACAAAACCTGTAACTATCTGGTGTATCAGATGGCTGCCGACTGGGCCAAACGCCAGGGGTTTGATGAGGCCCTGATCCTGAATCCGGATCATACCGTATCCGAATGCGCGACCGCCAATCTGATTCTGATCAGCGGTAACAGTGCCATTGTGCCGGAAAGCCCGCATGTGTTGGCGGGCGTCATGGAAAATGCGGTTATCAAGCGATTGATATCCATGGGATATCGTGTACAAAAACAGGCGATTACCGTCACGGACATGATTTCCGCAGACCAGGTGATTCTGACCAATTCCCTGATGGGACCGGTATCCGCCATCCGCCTGGATGACAGGGCCCTTTCCGTGGATATCCGGTTTACCGAACAACTGCGCAAGGATGTGTTGAATACCGTTTTTAACCTGAAACCGCCAACCTGAAAACGGCAACCTGTATTTATGAAAGACCACTCAAACGCTGTTCCATACTCCGTGCGCATGCGGCGGGACAATCAGCCGCCGCTGTTTGATATCATCGATCTCACCCACATCTATCCAAATGGCTGTGCGGCATTGAACGGCATCGATCTGGCAATTTTTCAGGGGGACCGGATTGCCCTTGTGGGACAGAACGGTGCGGGCAAAACCACTCTGGCCAAGCATCTGAATGCGTTGCTGAAGCCAAAATCCGGCGAAATCCGGTACAAAGGCCTTTCTCTGGCAGGGGACCACCTGCGGACCGCCCGTCTGGAAATTGGCATGCTGTTTCAGGACCCGGATGACCAGCTTTTCTGTAACACCCTGGATGAGGATGTCGCCTTTGGTCCCCGAAACCAGGGCCTGAACCCTGCGGATGTGGAGGTCCGAACCGTTGATTCACTCCGGCGCATGCATCTGGATCAGTACCGCTACCGGCAGGCCCATCTGTTTTCTTACGGTCAGAAAAAACGGGCGGCCTTTGCCACGCTGCTATCCATGAACCCGGACGTTCTGATCCTGGACGAACCAACCGCCAATCTGGACCCCAAACAGGAGCGGTTTTTTACCGATCTTCTGAATCAATTTGCCGGAACCATCATCTGCATCAGTCATGATCTTCCGTTTCTGTTTGGACTCTGTACCCGGGCCGTTGTTCTGGACAACGGGCATATTCATCACGACTTTTCCATGTCCGAGCTGATTTCCCATTCCGCTTATCTGCGTGAACATGGGCTGGATTTTTCCTTTCGCCTGACCTGCTGCCAGAATTCCGGTTCAAACCATCACCCCCATCATGGGCGCCATGACATGCCGCACACCCATGGCGGGACAGGGTCATGTCATTCCGATGGCATCGATGGTTTGCCGAAACAGCCGGTTATATGTCCGGAATCCCGGCAGGCGCTGATTCACATGCACCATTATGCCTATCAGTATTCCGACGGGGTATGGGGAATCCGGGATATCACCTTCTCCATCAACGCCGGGGAGCGGATTGCCATCATTGGTGAAAATGGTGCGGGAAAATCAACCCTGGTGTCGTGCATGGCCGGCATTCTGGAAGGGCAGGGCGCCTATTATTTCAATGGAAATCCGGTCACATCTAAAACCGGAAAACATCTCTGGCGGGAAATCGGTCTGGCGTTTCAGGACCCTGCAGACCAGCTTTTCTGTCCGTCCTGTCAGGAAGAGATTGCATTCGGGCTGAAGCGTTTGGGGCTTTCCGCCGCATCGGTCCGGGAGCGTGTGGAAGAGGCTCTGAATCTGGTGCATTTGCCATCCTTCGGTGACCGGGCCCCCCATCACCTGAGCGCCGGAGAAAGAAAGCGCGTGGCGCTGGCTGCGGTTCTGGCCATGCGTCCCCGGGTCATCATTCTGGATGAGCCGACCGCCAATCTGGATCCCAAAAGCGAGGCATTTTTCTGTGATATCCTTCAGGGACTCGATGTCACACAGATTCTGATCAGCCACGACATGGGAATTGTGTCGCTGCTCAGCAACCGGATTCTGGTCATGCATGAAGGCAGACTGATTCGGGATTATTCCCTGCCCCATTTTTTGAGTGATTCGCATCTCATTTCCATCAACGGTCTGGATTATACCTTCAAAAATGCCTGCTGCCAGGAGATGATCCGGCTGCAGGATCGTGATGATCCGGTTGGGCATCATTCACATTGACGAAGTCGTATCCTACGGAGGCGGGCAGGTGTTCATGGACGACCACGGACAGTCATGGACAGACAGGGAACGACACACGGATTTGATGTCAATTTGATCCCTGAACCCGGATATCCCCGGCCTGTTCCGGAATCCACTGCAGGCCGCCTTTGAAGCCATAGGCCCTGTAAATATAAAAGCTTTTGACATGGGCAGGCCCTGACTCGCCCATGACCGGTTTGCGAAATATCCGAAGCTCCTCCGGTGGATCCACCCGTTCAAAAATCTGATTCAGGCGGGTTTGATGGCTGACCGGATCATAGGTCACGCCAACCGCATCCCACCCGATCAGGTCGTCATCCGTCCACCAGTAATCATAGACATTGGGGCGCTCCCACCGGTTGATGGATACCGTGGCCGGCTGGCCCGGAATATAAAATGCCAGTTCGCTGGCCATCTGATAGCTCAGGCCAAAAATAAAGGTTTTGCTGACATCCGGCATGGTTGTGACAATCTCTCCGGTTTTTTGACCCAGACTGTCCCAGCCCAGTGTTTCGGCTGCGGTGCGATCCAGACGGACGGGAATCGGCAAAAATGGCCAGGCGGTATGTCCCAGCACGATTGCGGAAAAGACAAAGGCGGTTGCCAGAGCCCACGGCCACAATTTTTTTCCGAAACCGGTTGGTCGGTGATCCCACACCGGGGGCTGGCGCACACCATAAAACGCCACAGCCAACAGGCATGCGGTCAGATATCCGGCGCCCGGCCAGTTGCCGTACACTCTTGCATGAAGACTGAGCAGTGCAAAAACTGCGATCATGGGAAAAGATGTAAAAAACAGGTAGCGCAGAATCCAGTTATCCCCACCACAGGATTGGAAAGTTATCCGGAGCCATGCCGCAACAATCAGAAAAAATATCAGGGGGGAGAGCAGTGCAATCTGGGAACCCAAAAAATCCCCGATAAACCGCAACTGGAAAAAAAACTGCTCATTGGCGCCGCCGATAAATGCCACATGACGGACAGAATTCCAGTTATGGGCCGCATTCCAGAAAATGACCGGCGAAAACATGAACAAGCCTGCCATGACGCCGATGTAAGCCCGTATTTCCAAAAGCCTTTGGCGGTGCATCGGGGTCATCAGGCCATAAAGAAATACACTGCCCGCAAAAATGATCATGGTGTATTTGCTGAGCATGCCAAACCCGAACCACATCCCGGCCAACAGCCACTGTTTCCACTGACCATTTTCATACGCCCGCGCCACATGATAGGCAGCCCCAACCCATGCCGCTGCCTGAAGACCATCCGGTGTGGCCAGAAGGGTGCCCACATTGAACAGCAGGATGGACTGGACAGTCAGGCCCGTCATGAATGCGATCCGGGAACCCAGCCACCGGTTGGCCATTACCACCAGATAAGCGGATGCCACAAGTCCGCTCAGGACCGACGGCAGCCGGACAGCCCATTCATAAGGACCGAACAGGTTGGTTGATATCCGGATGGCCCAGCCGATCATGGGGGCCTGATCGTGGTAGCCCCAGGCCAGATATCGTCCCCACTGCCAGTAATTGGTTTCATCCGGGACCAGCAGAAAAAGACTGGCATAAACGGCCCTGAACAGGGTGAAACCGATTATCACCATCCAGGCAAAGCTCAGCCAGGGCAGTTTTCTGTTGGGGGAGTGACCTTCCGCGGTCGCATCATTCAAACGCAGATAGGGTCCCTGGTGGATGATTCGGGATTTTTCCATGATAGAACGTCCTATTTATCAACCCGTGTGGATCCGGATGGGCCGATGGCAGTGGCTTGAAGCACCACGTCTCCGGATTTGGCCCAGGCAAAATGAGGCATGTTGGCCGGTTCGGTAAAAAAGCTTCCGGGAGGCAGTGTCTTCATTTTATTTTCATCAAAATCGGTTCCATAGCCATACAGCAGGGTTCCGGATATCACGACAACCACACGGTTATCCGGATGAAAATGAGGGGCCAGCCGGGTGCCATCAAAAATTTTGACCCGAATGGAATACAGCCCGGCCT
>JBFXFK010000048.1:6586-31889 GCA_050179135.1 Desulfatirhabdiaceae bacterium
AAATAACGTGAAAGCTATAGCAAGGGATGTTTGAATGTGTCAATGAATTTGAAATTGTGATGAATTGTATCTCAAACGGCATTTCGGTCTTGTCGAGCATTCCGTCCCTGTTGTAATGTATCCATTTAAAAATTGATGCGGTCATCCACTTTAAAGGCGTTCCCATGATAAAATTTGGATTTCCCAAACGCGTGACCCTGATCGAGGTGGGTCCACGGGATGGATTTCAGTTCGAATCCCGCATAATTCCACTGAACCTGAAATTTGAAATTGTATCCCGATTGATCCATGCCGGGCTGAAAGAGATTCAGGTGGCATCCTTTGTCAATCCGGGCAAAGTACCCCAGATGGCCGAACCGGAAAAACTCCTGGCCATGCTGCCGCAGGATGCCGGTGTTCTTTTTTCCGGGCTGACCCTGAATCTCAAGGGGGTGGAACGGGCCATTCAATCCGGGTTGACCCATATTGAAATATCGGTTTCAGCCAGTGACGGTCACAGTCGTCAAAATATGGGAAAGTCCACCGAAACCGCCATGAAATCGGCCAAAGAAATGATCCGGTTGGCGCTTGGCAGCCGGATGACGATCCGGGGCAGCATTCAATGCGCGTTTGGCTGGGCCGAAGATCCGGATATCCCGGTTGAACGGATTGCGGCAATGGCATCGGATTTTTTGTCCTGGGGGGTTCAGGACATTTCTCTGTCCGATACATCCGGAATGGCCGGCCCGGTTGACATCATGGAGAGACTGGATGAAATTCTGCCGATGGCCGGAAATATTCCGCTTTCACTGCATTTGCATGACACTTACGGACTGGGACTGGTCAATGTGATGACCGCGCTGCCCTTTGGCGTGAACCGGTTCGATGTGTCCTTTGGCGGAATGGGCGGATGCCCGTTTTTAAAAAATGCCGCCGGAAACATTGCCACAGAGGACACAATCGGATTGATGGATACCCTGAATATTCAGACTGGTGTGGATATGATATCCGTTGCAGAATGCTCGCTCATGATGGAAAAATTTCTGGAAAAACGGCTGCCGGGAAAACGGTATCCGCTTTTGATGGACAGAACGGCTGATTGCAAGAAAAAGGGGACAGGCTGATGCCGATCCGATGGCAGATTCCCGACAAGTACCGGCATGGGGTGGATGCCTTGCTTATGCTGCTGATCCTGGGATTTATCCTGTGTTTTTTCGATCTGCATCATCTCTTTTCCAAAACCATTACCGCCGGCGGTGATACCGCATCCCATTATTACACGGCTCAATATCTTCGGGATTATCTGCTGCCCCAATTCAAAATATCCGGCTGGTGTCCGGGAAATCTGGCCGGTTTTCCCATGCTGCAAAACTATTTCCCCCTGCCGTTTGTTCTGATGGTTCTGGGGTCCTGGATCACATCGCTTCAGGTATCATTCAAGATCATATCGGTTCTGGGCGTTTTTTTGCTCCCGGTCTGCACCTATGGCATGTTCCGCTATATGAGACAGCCCTTTCCCATTCCCATCGTGGGGGCCGGGCTAAGTCTGCTGTTTCTGTTCAACCAGGGCAACAGCATGTGGGGCGGCAACATTGCCAGCACCCTGGCCGGTGAATTCTGTTACAGCATTGGTTTTTCCCTGACCGTCCTGTGGCTGGGGCTTCTGTATCGCACCCTCATGGAAAACCGGCGGATCACATCCTGTATCGCACTTCTGGCCATCATTGGATTCTGTCATGGCTATACCCTGTTGTGCGCCGGTTTCTTTTCCCTGTTTTTTCTGATCCTTCCCGGTCAATACGGTCAAAATCTCAAAAAGCTGATTCTGATTCATGGCAGCGCCATTCTGATCATGGCATTCTGGCTGTTGCCGCTTTTGGCCAATCTCCCGCATACCACCAAATTCAACATGGTCTGGCTGTTTTATTCCAGCCATCAGATGTCCCGGGAAATATTTCCCACGATTTTCTGGCCGGGTATTTTTCTGACACTCGGGTATTCGGTGCGGTCTCTGCTTCTGAACCGTCAGGACTCCGGACGGTTGTTTCAAACGCCGTTTCCCTATGTCTGGTTCATGATTCTGATCAGCGTGGGGCTTTATTTTCTGGGATACCGGATCGGGGTCGTGGATATCCGGTTTCTGCCGTTCATGCAGTTTTTTCTGGTGGTTTCCGGTGCGATGCTGATACACATTGTCCGGATGCCCCGGATTGTCCAGGTTCTGTCTTCCGTTATTCTGGTCATTCTGAGCCTGCTCTGGACAGACAGCCGGGAAGGCTACATTCAGAGCTGGATCCGTTTCAATACCAGCGGATTTGAACAAAAACCGCTCTGGCCGGTATTTTCGGCAGTCAACACGTCTCTGGCCGGTTCGTTTCAGGACCCGCGGGTGGTCTATGAACACAGCATGATTCATGACCGGGCCGGAACAACCCGCGCCTTTGAATCTCTGCCCCTATTTTCCGGACGCGCCACACTGGAGGGGGTTTATATTCAGGCCAGTCTCAGCAATCCCTTTATTTTTTATATCCAGTCGGAACTCAGCCAGACACCGTCAACCCCCATTCCGGAGTATTCCTATTCCCGATATGATCTCAAGCGGGGTATCGAACACCTGAAGCTTTTCAATGTCCGGGATTATGTGGTGGTGGAGGAGAAAACCCGGGAGCGGGTAAAGGCCGATCCGAATTTCGAAACCATTTTTGAAGCCATGCCGTATACCGTGTTCCGGCTGAAGCAGGGGGATTTCCGGTATGTTGAACCGGTCCGGTTCCGGCCGGTCCGATTGAAGACAGACAACTGGAAAGCGGTTTCATATCGCTGGTTCAGGCTGGGTGACCTCGCCATTCCCCTGGTTTTCAAGGATGATCCGGATGACATTGACCGGCCCTGGCTGATTGATTCGCCCGATTCGGATGTCCTGGATCTGCCCCGTGAAGCGATTTCAGGTGGTATGCCTGTCAGTGAAACGGTTCGGGAAGAGGAAATTGTGATCGAGGGCGCCACGATCGGTCACCCGCTCCTGATCAAAATGTCCTATCATCCCAACTGGAAAGTGGCGGGTGCGGACCGGATTTATCTGGCATCGCCTGCATTCATGCTGGTCATTCCCCATACGTCAACGGTCCGGCTGACATATTCGGGAGGGTGGCCGGAAACCGTCGGGGCCATTCTGACCATACTCATTGGCATTCTGGCCGTTCTGTTTCATGTGTATCCATTTCAGCGCCTGAAAACCGCTGTTGAACAGATATATCTCGCCTATGGGGTGCGACTGTCCATAGTGGTGCTGGCTGGCATTCTGATCTCGGGCGGATACCATCTGGCAACGGCGTTTCCGGACCCGGCCCAGGTTCTTTTCCAGAAAGCCCTGGATGACTATCGGAAAAAAGACTATCCGGCAGCCAGGGACAAATTCTGGAACATCATCAGCCGTCATCCCCAGAGCCTGTCATCGGATCAGGCCGGCTTTCATTACGGGCTGTGTTTTTATCTGGAAAAAGACTGGCAGAACACGGTCGCCGCCATGAACATGCTGATTGCCGACTATCCGGATTCTCCCAAAGTCTCCGAGGCCCTGTATCATGTCGGGCTCTCTTGTCTCAATATGGGAAAGCGGCATGAGGCCGAATATGCCTTTAACCGGATTGTTCGTGATTTTTCGGAAGATATATGGGCCCGGTATTCAGAGGACAGGCTCCGGGAGATGAAAGGAAAGGATTGAGATAAAACAATTCGGGCAAGGGTGAGAGATCGGCCAAATCGGGTGAACAGTGGCCACGGATTGCTGACCACTGTTCCTGAAAAAATTATGCTACCTTGGAAAATGCTTTTGCTTTGGCCTTGCAGACCGGACAGGTATCCGGAGCCTCATTTTCGCAGGTGTATCCACACACCGAACAGACATAATAATCCGTCTCTTCCATGTGAGCAATATTGTCAAGGGCCTTTTGATAGAGAGCGGCATGCACCTTTTCCACTTCGTTGGCATAGGTAAAACTGCGTTCTGCATTTTTATCGCCCTCTGCGATGGCGGCTTCTATCATTTCGGGATACATGGATTTGAATTCATGGGTTTCTCCGGCAATGGCGTCCTTCAGATTTTCAGCCGTGCTTTTCACAGCGCCCAATGTTCTCAGGTGGGCGTGGGCATGAACGGTTTCTGCTTCGGCGGCGGCGCGAAACAGTTTGGCAATCTGGGCATGGCCTTCCCGCTCCGCTTTTTGGGCATAGGCCAGATATTTCCGGTTGGCCTGGGACTCTCCGGCAAATGCATCCCAAAGATTCTTCTCGGTTTTGCTCATAAAATTCTCCTTTTTGATGGTGGTAAGGGGGGATGTTACGGATTGACAGATCAACACATGGCAAAAATCATTCCGGAAAAGCCGGAATTCTGTACGACGTCAGCAGGCTATCCGCCATGACGCAATGTTTTCCGGGTTAATAACCGATAATAATAATTCTGATATTCAATCCAGTCAATGGAGCGGATTGATATTTCAGACCAGAAATCTGTAACCGGAATTGAAAAATATTCATTCACAGGTGCATTCAGAAAGGAGACAACAATGTCCCGGAACAGCTTCACGGAAGTCACATACAAATCATGGTTCAGTCGCATCGGTGAGGCATTCAAAGGCATACTGTTCGGTTTTGTCTTTGTGATGGGTGCATTGGTGTTGCTGTTCTGGAATGAAGGACGATCTGTCAAACGCCACAAGACCCTTGAAGAGGGAGGGGGAGCCGTAATTTCGGTCACATCCGACCGTGTCGAGGCCGCCAATGACGGAAACCTGATTCATGTGACGGGAAGAGCCGAGACGGATGCGATCCTGACAGATCCTGTTTTCGGGGTATCTGTTCCGGCATTGAAGTTGAAGCGGGTCGTGGAAATGCACCAGTGGAAAGAAACATCCCGAAGCGAGACCCAAAAGGAGGTCGGCGGCGGAACACGAACCGTCGAGACATATTCTTACAGCAGGACCTGGTCCGATGAAGTCATCCGTTCCGGAGATTTCAGGGAACCGGCAGGGCATCAGAATCCCGGCGCCATGCCGTATGAATCACTGGAACAGATTGCCGATCATGTCTCTCTTGGCGCATTTACGCTGCCTGATTTTCTTGTGGATCAAATCCAGAATTTCGAGCCGCTTCCCGCCGGAGGTGAGGCCCTTCTGCCGGAGTCGCTCAAAAACCGGGCCAGGCTGTATGATATGGGGTTTTACCTGGGCGCCAACCCGGCATCACCACAGATTGGGGATACGCGAATCACGTTCCGGGTGGTCAGATCCACGGAAGTGAGTGTCATTGCAAGGCAGATGAATCGCACGTTTGAAGAATATCCCACGTCCGCCGGGGGCGCCATCGCACTCCTGCAGACAGGCATTCATACGGCTGATGCCATGATTCAGAGCGCCCAGTCAAGCAATACAATCATGGCATGGATGCTCCGGTTTGTCGGATTCATCCTGATGCTCATCGGATTGAATCTGGTTCTGAAGCCCCTTTCTGTTCTCGCGGATGTATTGCCGGTTCTGGGAAATGTCGTGGGGGCCGGATCTGGCGTCATATCGTTTCTTCTGGCAGGCATTTTGTCACTGCTCACCATCGGGATCGCCTGGATTGTTTACCGTCCCCTTCTGGGCATCACCCTGGTTTTGGCCGCAGCCGCCCTGACAATGGCATTCAGGGGAAAATTGAAGTCTGCCAAGCCTGGACCTATACCGGTAAATGCTCATGGATCATTACAGGTGGTTCGCCCGCCGGAGATGAAAAATAAAGGATGAAGGATGAAGGGCTGACAGTGTGACGGCCGGGCAACCCCTCACGACTCTCTACTCATTTCTCATCACCATTTCGACATTAAACGATTCGGATCAATATCTTGTAAAATAACCCCACAACCGATCGAATATCTCGTCTATCTCTACAAAGGCAGGCGAAAACATTTCAACTTCAGCAAATCCGCTGCGGGGACGCAGGGGCTCGGGTTCCGGATATCTTGTGGGGCGTACAGGTCTTTGAATCGGTATACCCGACAGCGTTTTTTCGTAAGCGTTTCGTTTATCAGGGTCACCAATAATCGAATACGCTTCCTGGATCTGTCGGAAACGGGTGCTGTCACCATCATAATAATCCGGGTGGAATTCTTTGGCCAGTCTCCGATAGGCTGAACGGATTTCAGCCGAAGATGCGCCTGGCGAAACTTGGAGAACTGCAAAATAGCTTTTTGCCATGTGACGCCTCCATTCTGAACATCGTGTTACATCTGGTAAAACCTAATATATCACGCACGAAACACGGGGGGGATTGCGGGTTTGCGTTAGAATTTGTCCAATGACAACCCTGCGATTCTTTTCCCTTTTTCAACCACGTTTTCCATGTCACTGAATGCCGATCGATACGAGCCGATGGCTGTTTTGAGAAAATTGTAAATTGGATCATCGCTGCCGACAAGCTGTTCGATTTCATCCAGAAACTCAAGCGACTGATCCAACCGGGCCTTTATTTTAAACAGCGCATCTTCGCGGTGTTTCTGCTGTTGTCGTTCCTTTAACAGAATTGGCAGCAGCCGCTGGACCGCAGACTCGACCAGATCGTCTCTGGATACGGATAATTCTTTTGACAATGCTTCCAGCGTCAACAATGACTTTCTGCTGATCACAAATGTTTTTTGAATACGGCTCTTTTTCACGGCATGACCGGATTGTTTCAGACGGGCCATATCCTGCAACGATTCGGTATCTTCCAGCAACAAATCAAAAAGAGACTTCTGTCTGATCCCAAAATGCGTGGACAGAAGACTGAGTGTCTCGATGAATTCCACAGACAACTTGAACGTTGCCCGAACAGATTGTCGTGCCATCAGGTCGGATGCGTTATTCAGCATCAATGAAGCATTGATGTCGTTTGTATCATTCACATGTATGATTCCGGGTGGTTTTCGGATTACTGAACAGACATAATTACATTAAATAATGTCATCAATATGTTTCAAAATAGCGATTTGAGGAGGGTAACTGAGGGGATAGAGCAATTTCAAGAATCCCGGACCGATAACGTATTAAACTTCTTTATATTATGTATAAACATACAGAAAAAAGACCGGGATGTCAAGTGTATGCCAATGCCAATAGAACGGCAGAGTCCGATCTGTTTACTTGACAGGGGGAGATTTTGCATTACTATTTAAACAAAAATAAATTGGTAATGTTATTGGGGCGCTGTCATATAGACAACTTTAAAACAGGAGGATCAAATTATGGTACTCAGAAAAATGTTCGATTTTCCGTTTATGGGATGGCAAAACAACCTGGCATCTTTGGAGCGTATGGCACGGCAGATGGATTTACTGACCAGCACGATGTTCGGAAGACCACAGATGCGGTTTTTTCCGTCCAAAGTCTTTCCTGCAGTGAACATTACAGAAGACAAAGACAGATATTATGTCCGGGCTGAACTTCCCGGCATCCGGCCAGAAGAAATCCGGCTGGAAGTTGTCGGCAGAAATCTGAGCATTTCCGGTGAACGAAAAATTCAGTCAGAGGGAGAAAACATCCGATATCACCGCAGGGAGCGTGAGGCAGGCAGGTTTTCACGTGTGATTGGCCTGCCCGGTGACGTGAATGCGGACAGTGTGGATGCAAAACTGGTCAATGGGATATTGACGATAACCGTTGGCAAATCAGAAGTCGCCAAACCCAAACAGATTAGCGTGATGTAATCATCGATTCATATAAGGAGGGATAACCTATGGTTGAATCCAGAGAACTCCAGGTCAAGGAAAAACAGGAAGTGGCCAATCCCGCGGAACAGACCCGGCCCGGCCTTGTCTTTACCCCTGAGGTGGATATTTTCGAGACGGATCATGAGATCACCGTACTGGCTGATATGCCCGGTGTTGCTGCGGATGGCATGAATATCGGGTTGCAGAATGGCGTGTTGACATTGAGTGGAGATGTCAAGCCGTGGGAGGGTCAGGATGAAACGGATGTTCTGGTCGAATTCGAGATCGGAAAGTATTACCGGCAGTTCACCCTTTCCGATGACATCGATCAAAGCAAAATCGAAGCCAAACTGGAGGACGGCGTACTGCGATTGACGCTGCCAAAGGCGCAAAAAGCCGTTCCACGTCAAATAACGGTTACTGCCGGTTAAAAACCGCTTAGAATAACGACCCGATCCTGTTCAGGATCGGGTCGTTATTTTCCATCCCACCCAATTCCAATACCCGTGAATGAGAACATGATGATGGTTCAGGCCTGTTCGTAGTGACGCCGTAAGGCGTTTTTTTTAATGCCCTTACGGGCACACTACGAACAGGGGGAAGCATTCCGCCGAATGCTATTTTCGCGGTAAACCCTCATGAATCATCCGGGATCTTCACCCCCAGGAATGAAAATGCTCCGGCCATCGTAGCCCGGCTTTCCAAAGCCGGGACAGGATATTTACCGATTAAAATTTGCCCCTCTGCACCTGAACAGCCATTTTCACGGTAAACTCCCATAATCAGAATTGCTGATGGCTGCCATGATTCTATTGTGAAGCCGGATACCTCTCGGTGAACATCTTTTCGGAGTCGGCTGATCCGATCAGGACCAGCTCATCCCCGTGTTCCAGAATGATCGCCGGGTCCGGATTGATCATCAAATTGTCTTTTCTTTTGACAGCCACAATGCTGCATCCGGTGGTTTCACGCACCTGAATGTCAAGCAGTGCCTTGTTTGCCAGCCTGGGGTTCAATCCGATGCGAAATACATTCAACCCTTCGGAAAGCATCAACATCTGTTGCGGTTGCAGCAGGTTCATGATCGTGGTGGTTACCATAGAACTGAATGACATCACCAGATTGGCGCCGGCCCGATGCAGCGTCTTGATGTTGCGGTCCAGGCTGGCCCGGCTGATGATCTGAACATCGGGCCGGAGACGGCGGCAATAGATGGTCAGATAAATGTTCAGGTTGTCATCATGGGTGGTAACGATAATGGATGGCGTATTTCGGATCCCCGCCTTTTCCAGAATATCCAGGTCGTTGGCGTTTCCCTGGATAAACCGGGTATCCTGGTCAGCAATGACGGCCCGTTTTTCAACCACCCGGAAGTCGATTCCGCGGGCACTGAGGGAATCGGCCACGGATTGGCCCACGCGACCGCCGCCAAGCACAACGACCGGACCTTTTTTGGGCGTTTCATTGGTATCCACTGCGATGGACTGGTCAAAACGGTCCAACTGGGTCTCGGTGCCGGCCATTACGAGTACGGTGGATTCGCCGATTGATGTCTGTGGCGTTGGAATCATAAATCGGCCCTGGTCCCACAAACCGACCACCGTAACACCAGTGGTCTGGCGCAACCGGCTTTCGGCCAGGGTTTTTCCCTGTAACCAGGTGCGCATGGCCGGGGCTTCCGCGATCAGCAATTGATCGAACCGGCCGATCACATTGGCCTTCATGCTTACCCCCAGGACGCGCCGCGCAAGGGCCTTGCCCAGCATCCGGGTAAACCGGAAGACATGCGTGCTGCCCGCCAGTTTCAGGATATCCACCGAATCATCCATATCCGCGTTGGCCACTGTGGTCACGCGGTCGCTTGCCTCCCGGATGGTATAAATGATGTTGGTGCCAAGGATATCATCGTTCATGACCACCACCAGCGCGGCCTGATCGATTCGAAGGCGCCGGTATGTCTGGGGGTCATCCGGTTCGCCAACCACCACCTGAAATCCCAGATCGTGCAGATCGAGTGCGTGTTGAAGCTCCTGGGTCACAATGACATAGGGGATGCCATATCGGCCAAGTTTTTCAATCAGGTTGATGGCGACATCATCGAAATGGGTCAGGATCACGTGTCCGGAAATGGTTTCCGGCATCTCCCGCGGGGCGCGCGATTTGTTCTGCGCGTCCAGCCAGGGCGCATAAAAAAACTGGATAAAGGTAAACGGCAGCATGATCAGCAAAAAAACAATACCGCTGATCAACACCACAATCGAAAAGAGCTTACCGATATCGCTTTCGAAGGTGATATCGCCAAATCCCAGGGTGGACATGGTCGTCAGGGTCCAGTAAAACCCGGTGATCCAGGAATATTGGCGGCCTTCGTGAAGCATCAGCAGGTGAAACAGCACGCTGAAAACAATAAAAAAGAAAACCAGCACCAGACTGAATCGGATCAACAGTTGCATGTTGCTTCGCCGTTGGCCGCTCCGGAGCAGGAGGGCAAGCTGGGTGGCCATGGTTTTCATGGATTTACAGGCCTTTTTTTTCCAGCCAGCGAAACAACAGCATCGCGGCAACGATAAACGGAACAATGATCACCCAATGATTGACCCCCAGCACCTGGGGCAGGGTAATTTTGCCCAGGTTGCCCCAGGTGTACACCGTTTTCTGGAATAGGGGATAGGCTTCTGCAAACAGGCCGGCTCCGACGATCATGCCCAGAATGCCCCATATGGCATCCCATCGGCCTTCGCCAAGGGCGCCCACGGATGTGCCCGGGCAATATCCCAGAAGACCCCATCCCAGGCCAAAAACAAGCGCCCCGATAATGACCGGTCCCAGAATGGTGGCCTTGATGGAAAGCTTGACCAACCCCAGATCGGTTAACAGATAGATTCCCACCATGCCCACCATGACACTGGAAAGCATGAACTTGACAATGGTCATGTCTTTCAGCCGCAGGGCGCCAAGCTGTTTGTCATAGCGAAGCACGCGTCCCTTTTGCAGCAAAAATCCGAACAGCAGACCCGTGACCAGTCCATAAACAAGCATTTTCATGATTTACCTCCCCCATAAATCAGGCGGGCCACAATGATTCCGCCGATAAAGAAGAAAACCAGGGCGATAAAACCGCTGACAGCCAGTTGGAGCGAACCGCTCAACCCGTGACCGCTGGGTCAGCCGTCAGCCATCCGGGCCCCGAACATGGCGATTACCCCTCCGGCAAATGCGGTCACGGCGCGCTTGACCGCACTGTGACGGCCAAAACGTTTTGCCCACATGTCGGGTACGGCCTGGAATTTGAATGATCCTGAGGTGGTGGCGGATATCAGGGCTCCCAGAAAAATGCCCACCAGAAACATCCATTGCCAGTCGATTTTGGGCGCCACCTTGATAAAATATGCCATTTTGGCGACCCGCTCAGGCCCGAAAAATTGCTCGATCAGGCCGGCGGTCCGCACAAAAGAGGTGGATGCTCCCAAATATTGTCCGGCAACCCAAACCGACAGGATACCCACGACACCACTGAGCGCCCCGGCCAGATAGGGGCTCCAACCGCCATTTTGTTTCTTCATGGTTACCTCCTTTTTTCATATGTGAAACATGAAATCGCCTTGATGCCGGGGTGTCGATCCATCCGGACAGGCGCCCGACTGGTCAATCAATTAGCAAACCCTGCCCTGTGAGTCAAATTCAAACGGTTGAAACCGGTTGCCGAACCAGCAATTTGTTATCTGCTTTTTCAAGGGAATATGGTATGTCATATCATAGGAATGACATCAGGATTTCAACAAGCTGGTTCATTTCCGGTATTTTTTCTGTGTATTTCAGAAATTTTGTTGCAAAATCCTGCTTATGGTAGGAAAAACTTAAAACTGTTGTTAACGGCTTTTCCCCTCAACATGGAAAAACAAAACCCTCAAAATGAATAGTCTGGCTTACAGGGAGCCATAGTGAAACTGACAGATTCTGAAAAACAGAAAGTAATCGAACTGATTCAGGCAGATAAACCGCTTCCGACATTGTACAAACAGCGGCTGTTCGATTCTGATGACAGCGAATTTGTGGAAGCCACAGCCGATTACCGGCTGATTTAAAAAGGTAAAACCCGTAAAGAAGATGTGATTGCCCGTACCCCGATCGCGCCTTTTCAAAAAATCCGCAGTTTCAATTCCGAAAACCGGTTTGAAGATGGCCGGCAGAATCTTCTGATTTTTGTTGACAATCTGCTGGCATTAAAGACCCTGTATGACGATCAGCAGGGGCCGGATCACTATAAAACCCGCAACCGGATCAAACTGATCTACATTGACCCGCCGTTTGCTACCCGGCAGGACTTTATGAAGGACCGGGAAAAAGCCTATCGTGACAAGATTATCGGCGCCCAGTTCATCGAGTTTTTGAGAAAACGATTGATTCTGATGCGGGAAATTCTGGCGGATGATGGAAACCTATATCTCCACTTAGACACCAAAAAGATCCATTATATCAAGTCGGTCATGGACGAAGTTTTTAGCGAGACCAATTTCCGAAATGAAATTATTTGGAAGCGGACATCGGCTCACAGCGATTCAAAAATATATGCAAACGTACACGACACCATCCTTTTTTATACCAAATCCGATATTACGGTTTTTCATTCGCAATACAGTCAATATTCGGAAGCTCACATTAACAAGCGTTACAAATATATTGATGAAAAAGGTAGGAAATTTGCTGATGGCGATCTTGTGGGTGCAGGTTTAAAAGGTGGGGGGTATGAATATGAATGGAAAGGGATCTCCAAGATGTGGCGGTGCCCGATCGAAACCATGCGACGTTATGAAACAGAAGGCAGACTGTATTACACCAATAACGGAGTAGCCCGAATAAAGAGATATTTCGATGAACTTCCGGGTCAACCAGTTCAGGACGTTTGGAGTGATATGTTTCCTGTCAACTCCCAGGCCGCAGAACGTGTCAATTATCCCACGCAAAAGCCCGAACAACTGTTGGGACGTATCATTCAGACATCCTCAAATAAAAACGATATCGTTCTGGACGCTTTTGCCGGCAGTGGCACCACCCTTGCCGTTGCAGAAAAACTGGGCAGACGCTGGATCGGCATGGATTGCGGCAAACTGGCCATCTATACCATTCAGAAACGGCTGTTGAACCTGACCACAAAAATTGGATCGGGTGTGAATGACGAGCGTCGGGATTACGAACGGGTACCGGATTTTGAAGCCCACTCCAAAAGCAACTCCCGCCTGCTGTTTATGGTCTATGAAAAAGCCAAAAAAGGCGATCTTCTGATTACCGACAAATTTTTGCAGAAACTGGCTGAACTGATTGAAATGAATCTTCAGGGAAATAAAACGGAAATGGTTTCCCTGATCTGTCCGGAAAAGAAATTCCGAATTGAGAAACTGGCTATTGTCGGTAACGAAGATGGAAAAGCCGGGGAAAAAATCATTGCAATTGGCCGGGTGCAGTTTCTTATTTCCTTTGTTCAGGAAAAAGAAAAACGGGAGAAGGACAAACCGCTTCCGGCTCAGGAATTTACCCTGTTTCATGCCGGCATTTATGATAAATCCCGAATGATGAACATGCACTGGGATCAGTACAAACTCTTTGTCAGCCAACTTTTTGGCATGCGCATTGAACCGCATGCCATTTTTGGATTTATGGCGGACGGATACATCGGCGTTCACTCTGCGGTTATCTGGAATTACCCGGATCATAAAGACATGGTATTGGACCGGGGTTATGTTCAATCCCTGCATGACGTATTGAACGGCCGGGCAGGAGGCCGTTTCTATGTCATTGCGCCGGTTGTCGCCATGCATTTCATGGAAGATGAAATTACCATCGGCGACACGACATATGTATTTTTAAAAGTTCCCCTGTCTGTCCTGAAGGCCATCATCGAACGGGGTGAAACCGGAAGCCTGAAACAGCCGGTCAAAGAAGAAGATGTCAATGATGTGATCGATGCCGTTGGATTTGACTTTATTTCCCAGCCGGTTGTTGATGCGTTGTTTTACCGGAGGCCGTCCGAACGATCTGGTTTGTTCGATTCCGGCAGCATGGACTTTGTAATCGAAGTCAGAACATTCAAATCCAATACCTTAGTCTATGATCCCGATGATTTTGACAATTTTCAAACCCTGTCCATGATTCTGATCGATATCCACTACAATGACCGGTTTTTCAACATGACCCATGCATTCTGGGGCGATACAATCCTGAATGCTGATCGATCCAAGGGGATAATCACCATTCCCGAGTCTGATTTTCAATCGGAAAAAATGATGATCATCCTGATGGATCAATATGGTAATGAACTCAAGCTGGTCAAACGCCGGGAGGATTTTCATGCCACTGAAATACCTGAATGACGATTTCCTCCTTCATTTACCCACGCCATCAGAAACCGAGACATCCCTGATTCACAAATATGATGCCTATCTGGATGCGCTGACCAGTTCAGATTTCGGGCACATTCGAATGGCCATTCGAAAGGCGTTTCAATTTTTTATCACGCAACAGTTCCTGACGACCGAAGAACTGGCCGCTCGAACCTGGCAGCAAAGCATTAAACTGAAAATTCGATATAACAACAGCCTCACCGACTATTTATCGCATATTCGGATTCGAGACAAAAAGGCATGCAGCCTGGATCTGGCTACCGGAACCGGTAAAAGCTGGGTGATTTATGGGGTGGCCCATCTGATGCTGGCCGAAGGAATCGTGGACAAGGTTTTGGTGGTCTGTCCGTCCCTGACCATCGAAGAGGAATTGAAACGAAAATTCCAGGGTTTCAGCGGTGATCATACCCTGTATCAGATCATGACCGAGCTGGACGCCATTTATCCATCACCGGGAATCAAAAACGCCAATGAACCCATTTTGAACGGTGATATCTGTGTCGAAAACATTCATGCCGCATATCAGCGAACCGGTTCGTCCATTCCGGACAGCCTGGTCGGAAAAGGGCAGCGGACCCTTGTGATCAGCGACGAAGCCCATCATATTTATAGCAAGGCCAACGAACAGGTCAAAAAATGGTATGATTTTCTGGTCAGCCGGGAATATGATTTCCGGTATATGCTGGGTGTAACCGGAACGCCCTATATCGGAGATGAGTATTTTCATGATGTTATCTATCGCTTCAGCCTGAAACAGGCGATGGAGGCCAATATTGTCAAAAAAATTGACTACAAGGTGGAGGCATCCACAACAAAAGACAACGGATTTGATGAGACCTGGCAGAATCATCTGGCTGTTCAGGCACAGTATGCCGGTCAATTGAAACCTATCACGATCATTGTCACGGATAAAATTGTGACATGCATTCAGGTCTGGAATGATTTGATTCACTATCTGGCAGAAAAAGAATCCATTTCCATTGACCAGGCGGCAGAAAAAGCCGTCTGGGTTGTTTCCGGCCTGCCGAGTGGTGAACGGGACAAATCGGTGATTTCGGGAATGCTTACAGAACCGGAAAAACAGCGCAAAGCCAATCTGATTCGTTTAAAATCCGTCGATGCACCGGATAATCCCGTGGAGTGGATCGTATCGGTCAGCATGCTGACCGAGGGATGGGATGTCAAAAACGTTTTTCAGATTGTCCCCCATGAACAGCGGGCATTCAACTCCAAACTGCTGATTGCCCAGGTTCTGGGAAGGGGACTTCGAATTCCAGCCGGACTGACCCTGCCTGTATTGGTAAAAATCAACAATCACGAGCGATGGACCCCCAAAATTGTCGATCTGTACAATGAAGTTCTTGAAATCGAAAGCGGGCTGAGCTGGTTTTATGATGAACGTCGCTCCCGATATGCCTTTCCCCTGTACAACCTTTCTTATGAATCGGTACAGGATACGATTGAAACCAAAATGGAACAGGCGGATGACCCACAGGCCATTCCGTTCAGACCCCAGTCCCGTCAACGGGAGGAAACCAGCACCTATTCCGAATCCGGCCTGTTCCGGTTCACTGTCGATCCGCCAATACCGTTACCATCGATCAGGCCGCACGGGAAATCAAACTTTTTTTAAAGGACAAGGATGAACAGATTTCCGGCAGATGGTCCATCGACCGAATCAAAAAACTGATAACCGATAGTCTGGAAAGGCAGGGCTGCGAATCGACATTTTTGACACGGGAAAACCTGGCTCTGGCCAAACAGGTTTTTGGCCCCCTGTTCAGAAATCTGGGGCAACCAGCGCCCCGGATGAAAAGAAAGCCCGACAGACTTGACGAGGTTTTCATCCAAGGCATGACGCGACAGAATGTCAATGAAAGCGCTATCAAGGATCGGGCCGGTGTGTTTTATTCACCCGATACGGCCGCAGCCTTTACAACTGAACAAAAGCAGTTGTTTGAAAAATACCTGAAGGATAGAAACAATTATGACCAGTTGAAAGAAACAGTAACCCAATACGGTGGTTATGAGGAAGAAATCCGCTTTTTGAAAGACAACCTGTTTGAAATACCACTGGCCGATTTCAAAACACCTTTGAACATGATCTGCGTATCCCATCAACCGGAACGGTTGTTTGCAAAAGCCATTTTTCGCAATATTAGTCTGTTTGATGCCGTACTCAAATCCCCGGATCGGAGTTTCTATCAGATCCCGTATGCCTATAAACCCGGAGCCACCGGTCGGACGCACAGCCATCTTGAACATTTCAATCCGGATTTTTTTATCAAACTGACAGACAGCAAAACCATATTGGTGGTTGAAATCAAGGCTGATGGTGACGACAGACAGCAGAACCGGGCAAAATCCCGGGATGGCAGACAGCATTTTGGAGTTTTGAACCATTATCTCAAACAGGGCGGAATGGACTGGCAATATCACTTTTATTTTCTGACCCCGGAAGATTACAGTGAATTTTTTCAGGCTGTCCGCGAAAACAGGCATGCCAACTGGAAATCGAATCTGATGATTGATTTGGAAGCAGCATGATTTTTACGCCTGCAGGACCGCATACAACAAAAGTCAGAACTGATCTTTTCCTTATGCGGAAAAACCATCAAAAGATGCCGGATACCGACTAACGGCGCGTTGTGACAGAGAAACAGTTACAAGTTCCATAAATGACAATATTTCTGTTGGGACGAACTGGTCTTTTCAAAGTTGACAATTGTCAACCATGGATGATAATGAATGACAAGAACCAAACCATATTACAGCCAGAAAGAAATCAGGAGTTACATCTCTGACAGAAAAGTGGAAATCAGGTCAAGTGCGCTACAAAACGCGCAAAAAGATTTTGGATGGGGTATTGACGATATCTATAAGGCCCTGTCCAAACTGCCATTGCGGTGCTGGTATAAATCTGAACCCAGATACAACAACCCCCAAATATGGGTGGATTATTACAGATGCCCAGACTTGAACGGTGAAAATATCTACACACATTTTTATGTCGATAATGATCGCTTGATAATTGATTCATTCAAGAGGCAATAAAATGAAATGCTATAATTGCGGCGGAACATATATTCAGTATCATGGAGATATCCGTTTGTTCAGCGAATTCATAGGTGATTATGATGTCAAAGCCGTCACGTATCATAAATGCAGCCAATGTGGTGAGCTTTTGTTCCCGGATAAAACCGCAAGGATTATTGAATCCATAGAAAATGAAATCAGAAATCAGAAAATTGCCAACCTCCAGGTAAAAGATTTTGTTTCTGCAACAGAGGCTTCAAAAATTCTCGGAATTTCGAAACAGGCATTCAGCAAACACCCCAGGATCAAAAAGGGATTCATTTATTCGGTTTCGGTTGGAGGTAAAAAACTTTATCACCGGGATTCGGTTTTGCGTTTCAAGGAAAATGGAGACGGCCGATTCAAACTTTATTGCGATCCGGATAACACGCCATATCAGCAATCCAATGTATTTTTTATGGATTTCCAAAGCAACTACGCCATTACATCAGATGATTATTTGTATGAGGGAACAGGCAATGTCCGGGCTGATTGTTAAAAATATTTACCTTCAGGAGATACGTTTTGCAGTGAATCCGAATTTCAACCGGGGATTCAAAACAAATCATATCCCGATTAACCATCAAATCAAGGTGGCATCAAAAATTACGGATGGAAATATCCATACCGATCTAACCATTTCAACACCTCCTCCAGAACAAACCAAGGGCTATCCGTTTCATTTTTTTCTGGCAATTACGGGGATTTTCGAAATTGATGGAGATATGAAGGAAGAGGAAATATCTCAATGCTCCAAGATCAGTTGTCCTTCAATTGTGTTTCCATATCTAAGGGAAGCCCTTGCAGACATTACCAGACGCTCAGGGTTCCCTCCTTTGCACATTCAATCTGTCAATTTCGCAGAAATGGAAAAAAGCAGACCAGAAAACGGATCTGATTTTGCTTCCAAACACCCCGAGAATAAAGCATGAAAAATAACAACGCCCAAGGACCACCTATTCAGGCGCTATCAGCCCGAGCTGCAAACTTTTTCCGGAACAAATCGAAATCCAGAACCCGGGAGGGCTGCACAATACCCGGACCGTTGAATCGCTGTATGCCGGATGTCAGCCTATCCGGCGGAATCAGTTCCTGGCCGGATTCATGCGCGATTTCCCCAGCCCGATTACCGGAACCAGTTTCATGGAAGCGCGGGCTGAGGGGTTCTTGAATCTGGTGCGGGACAGTGAAAATCTGTCCGATAAAAAACCAAAAATTGAACGCATCGGCGATGCAGTCAAACTGACCATTTTTGCAGCATCGACAGAGATATGATAACAGATGGAATCCCTTTGCATCTTTTGGCAGTTGGAAGTGAACAAAAATGGCTGCACCGCCAGATTCACCACGGGAATTCTTAGGGACGGAGTTATACACCAATTATCAGATAGTTTAAGTCGTTTTTTCTGCCGCGCATGCGGATTCGTCCAACCAACGATTTTGCGACATGGGATGCACCGCAGCATACAAAATCTTTGGCATGGAGTCCCTGAACCTATCGATAATCTGCAATATGGATATCCTGCCGTTTCATGATTTTTTGCAAGGCAACCCGTGATATCCCTGACAGTTCCGCCCCCTGAGACACATTTCCCCCTGTTTTTCTGAGTAAGGCGGAAATGTAGTTTTGCGAAAAGCCCTCCAATAGGCGTTCTTTTGCGTCCTTATACGCCTCGAATTTTCCGTTTCTTTCAAAATTATCCTGCGGCAGCGAATCAAAAACAAAATGCGGGGGGTTCTCGATACAATTCAGATCTGTCACCGTGATGATGTCATTGGGGCAGAACATCACCGCACGGCGGACAACATTCTGCAGCTCCCTGACGTTGCCAGGCCATGTACGACGCATCAGAGCCGTAATGGCCCACTGATCAAATCGTTTAAGGGGGATATCGAGTTCTCGGCAAACTTTTTTTATAAAATGGGAAACCAGTAGCGGAATATCCTCGCTTAATTCCTTGAGAGACGGTGTGGTAAGGCTTACGACATTTAGCCTGTAAAAAAGATCCTCTCTGAACATTCTGTCAGCGATCATCTTTTCCAGATCGAGGTTTGTCAACGCGATAACCCGAACATCAATTTTTAAGGTCTTGGTAGAGCCAAGGGGCTTGATTTCTCCTTCCTGCAGGACACGGAGCAATTTGCTTTGAATAGCAAAGGGAATATCACCGACTTCGTCCAGACAAAGGCTGCCGCCGTCAGCCGATGCGAAAAGACCATCCTGATCCTGATTTGCGTTGGTAAAAGCCCCCCGGGTATAGCCGAACAGTTCAGATTCCAGAAGATGTTCAGGTATTGCAGGGCAATTGACCATGATCAGCGGTTTGGATCTTCTTGCGCTGAGATTGTGAATTGCCCGAGCCGTCAGTTCCTTGCCTGTCCCTGATTCGCCCCGTACGAGAACCGTATAATTTGACCTTGCGATGGTCTCAAGATTCTTTTGAAAACGCTGAAAAGCTGGGGATTGCCCGATAAAATCAGTTATATTGGTTTTATCGCATACCTGTTCCTTCAAGGTATTATTTTCCCGCATCAACCGGCTGCGTTCAATGGCCTTGTTAAGCGTTCGGCAAATCAGATCCTTCTCAAATGGTTTTGTGATAAAATCATAGGCGCCAAGTTTGATGGCTTCAACGGCTGTTTCGATGGAACCAAATCCGGTCATAATAATGGCGGTAAGCCATGGATCCTTTGATATCAGATGGTTCAGCAGATCCAGCCCGTTCATTCGCGTCATTTTTATATCCAGAAGCGCCAGGTCGACCGCGTTTTTCGCGCAATAGCGGATAGCCTGTTCGGCATCCGGAAGGGTAATGATCTGTAACTCCGGAAATTCGCGGCCAAGGAGACGTTGCAGCCCGTTACGCATGTCCGTTTCGTCATCAACAATAATCAGACGATTCTTATTCATGACATCCTCCTTCTGTCGGCAATGAAACGATAAAACGCGTCGGTTTTCCCGGCGTGCTTTCCACAATGATTTCTCCGTTATGATCCCGGATGATTCCGTAGCTTACAGACAAACCCAGGCCCGTCCCTTTTCCAGGAGGTTTTGTTGTAAAGAAAGGATCAAAAATTTTGTTCAGGATATCCGATGGGATGCCGGTTCCAGTGTCTTCAAGAATCATCTGTACCCGGCGTCTTTCATCATCATATTGGCTATGAATTGTTATGGTGCCGTCTTCGGCAATGGCCTGAGCGCTATTGATCAAGATATTGAGTATCACCTGTTTGATTTTATCCGCGTCCATGACGACCAGGGGGATATTCCGATCGAGAAATGTGTCAACACGGATCCGCTGCTTCCGGAACTGGCTGCCCACCATCAAAAGAACGTCTTCGATAATGGCATTGATGGCATAAGGTTCCTTCACCGAAGCATGATGATGTGCAAATTTCAGGAGATCCGAGATGATGTTGCGACAATTGCCTGCGTGTTTTTCGATAATCTCCAAATCAGAGCGGGTTTCCGGGGAAAGGCTGCTATCGCCCTTGATGAGATCGATATGACACAATATGACTCCCAGAGGGTTATTGATCTCATGAGCAATTCCGGCAGCCAGTTGTCCGATGGAGGCAATCTTTTCCGTGTGCTGAATTTTTGTTTCCATCTTTCGCTGCTCTGTAATGTCTTTTACATAACAGACAACGCTTTTGGTTTCTTTGGTTGCGACTTGAATCGGGTAGAAATAGATGAGAAAGATTTCACCGCTTTTCATCAGGACTTCTCGACTGATTGGATGGTCCGGCAATGAATCGAATATATCGTCGCATAACGCCAGGGGGCAGCACTCGTTTTTCAGAAGTTCAGCAGGCCGCTGCGCGAGAACCTGATCCATGGACAGGTGATAGCGATTGAGAAAGGCCGCGTTGACAACCTTGATCCTGCCATCGCTTCCCATCAGAACCACCGGATCCGTGATGCCGTCAAAAACCGACTGCAGGAGATCCTTGCTCGTCAGAATCTCATCGGCATATTTTTCCAGCGTGCTCTGATTATGGTGGATGCGGTCTGCAATAGCCTTGGCAGTCGCTGTCAATTCATCAATCTCATCCATTTTCTGCGAGTTTTCGAATATCTCTTTGCCTTCACCATCTTTGATG
Organism: Desulfatirhabdiaceae bacterium; assembly: GCA_050179135.1. Lineage (GTDB taxonomy): Bacteria > Desulfobacterota > Desulfobacteria > Desulfobacterales > Desulfatirhabdiaceae > UBA4064. Next base: position 27,869 of record JBFXFK010000048.1, read on the forward strand.
TTTGTGCGAAAAAGGCTGATGATGTTTCGAAGGTTGCCGGCGATATATCGATTGAAAAAAGCACTGATAATCACATAGATGATGATGATGGATGGCACCACGCCGATAAAAAGGGCAATGGCAAATTTCTTTATCCTGTCCAGATTGAAATCAACGGGCATACCCACACCGATGACGCCGGCGATTTCATGAGGTTTACGAAAAAACCCCTTCGAATTTCCATAGATATCAATGACATCTTTTGGAGCATCATCCGGGTTGCCATGACAGTTCAAACAGGCGCTCTTGAAAACAACCGGCTGAAAATGCATGAAATACTTTTTTGTTTCCACTTCTATGATGCCCGGCCATTCTTCCAGCCGTGCATCGTTACGGAAGCGATGAATCATTTCAACTTCGAGAGAATTGGCCTCGTAATCGGAATTTCTTGCATTGATTGCGACCCGGCGATAGATGAATCCAGGGGCTTTTTTATTGAACCGCTCCATGATCATCCGGCTGATATAAGATGATGACATCGCTTCGAGGATAAACTGGTTCTCACCCATCTCCTGGAACATGGTGGGCCGGAGAACCTCCTGGACGTAGTCCCGTGTTGCTTCTATGGATTTCATGATCAGTTGTGTCTTCTCGTGGGCGTTTTCTTCCAGATTCTCGATCTCGTGATGGTAGATCGTGGATGCTGTCAGACCTGAAAAGACGATCAGGATTCCAGCGATCACCAGCAGAAATCTTCTCTGAAATCCAGTGTATTTCTTCCGGCCGAAATGTGTTTCGTTATTGTCTGCCATTGAAAGCTCTGTAAAGAGATAGTAATGGAATGCTCAAACCGGTAAATGGCTGAGGACTGCATGGTTGCAGTCAGAAATGGGCCTCTGGTCCATCACCAAAACAGATCTTCTGTTTGCAATGTGCATTCACATATCAGAAGGTGAGAAAAAAGTGGCTGAGTCGCGGCTCGCGCCGTAGCATGGAAACGCTTGTTTATCTAACACTTGTCACGATTCTTTTCAAGAATATCATGTTGTTGCAGTATTGAAAACGGTACTCCCGTATCATCAAGGCATCCATAGGCAGGCAGGGAGCAGGTTGTGGCGGATAATCAATGAAAAACGGCAGGAAGCTCACCAGCGACCACTTCCCGCCGTCATTTCCGGGCATGTATGAATGTGACCTCTTGCTTGCGATTCTTTCGAGAAGATAGCTATCGTTTCGGACCCGCCGCCACCAGCAGCACATCGCAGGTCAGCTTTTTCGTCACCCTGGCCACGGCATCCCGCATGACTTCCAATCCGCGTTTAAACGGGTTGGACATGACCAGCAGGTCGTACCCCCTGAGCCCTTCCCTGCAGATTTCTGCAACCACGTCTCCGGTCACGGTCAGCAGCTCACCAGGAATACCTGCAGCCTGATCCTTGAAGGCCTTGGCCGCAAGCACGGCTGCCTCTTCTTCCTGCACCATCATGTAATCCAGAAAACCGATCCGGGCATTACATCCGGACAGCCAGTCGTGGCCGGTGAACAGTTCCCAGGTGGCATCCATGACAAAAAGGGCATTGAGCGTTGCTCCCCGTTCACGGGCCAAACGCAAGGCCTGATCCACGGAGCGGGGATTGTCATCCAGGGCAAGGAGGATTTTCATCAGGGAAGTGTCCCCTTTTCGTGCTCCAACTGGATAATGATTTCTTTGTCCTTCTTCACCTTTGCACCGGGTGTGCCGGAGACCTTGAGCACCTTGCCATTGGCCTTGGCAGTGACCGCCTCAACAGCGGTTTTCTCTTCCATGACGTTGTTGACCCACTTTTTCTTGACGACCTCCAAGGAGTAAAGCTTGTCGCCATTCTTGACGGCAGCCCCTTCGGTCACGAAAAGCTCCACAATCTTGCCATCACGCGCGGCTTTGATGTTCACGGAAGGTACGATGAAAGCCATATAAATAAGAACAGAGACAACGATCATGAAGGAGCCGAAAATGGCAGCTAAATCCTCATGACGGTCGGTCTTGAATACGGTGAGGGATTTTTTGTTGTCGGACATGTTTTTTCTCCTGTTCGGTAGCTTTAGAAGGCACCTTCTTTTGGAATGAAAGCCAATATGACGATCAATGCGAAGATGTACTTTACAAGACCAGCAATAATTCCGATACGCAGCGGCTTTCCGCCGGCAGCCATGATTTCGCGAACATCGATGTATGCGCCAAGACCGACCAAACCAATACCAAAGACCCACGCCATGACCTGGCGCATCAGGTGAAGGGTTTCCGAGCCTTCGGCACCGATAATGTGCAGCGATGAGAGCGCGGTCATGCCGATAAACCCGATGACGAAAATGGGAAATTTGGACATGATGATCGAACCGAGGCTCACATGTTCAGCGTCAGCCTCTCCTTTCCAGTACCATGCGGTGATAAAGAACACCACAAAGGGAATGCTGATGACTCGCACCACATTCCAGATCTCCCCATACGCCACCGCAGTACCTGGAGCAAAGTTCGGATTGAAGGCAAGGCAGGTGGCAAGCACCTGACCTGAGTTGAGGATTCCCGTACCTACCCATGCCCCGAACTGGTAATCTGACAGTGACAGAAGTTTGCCGATGTAAGGGCTCACAAACATGCTCGCAATGCCGAAGCCCAGGATGGTGGCAATGGATAGCGCCAGATCCACGGGTTTTGCGCGCACACCGGGAGCGGTGGCCACGGAGGCGGAGACGCCGCATACGCCGCACGCGGCGGCCATGACAGAGGTAACAGACCTGTCGGCCCCGAGACGGCGACCCAGCCACAGAATGAAAATGGCAGTACCGAATACAAAGGAGACGATCAGGGTGATGGCAATGCCACCGACTTTCAGCAGTTTATCAAAAGTATACAGCGTTCCGAGCATAATGACGCCAATTTTGATAAACAGCCGGGTGGTTCGGAAGCCTTCCTCTGCCCAACCCGGTATTTTACCACCGAACAGGACATTGCGGTATAACATGCCGGCGATGATGGAAAGTAGAATATAGTTAAGGCTCATAACCTTCACGAGCCAGCCTTTTGTGCCAAATACAACGGCTTGATTCATCCACGGTTCCACATAAATTCTCAGCACATACAAGGTGCCGACCATGACGGCCATTCCTGGGACGATGGCCAATATTTTCTCGAAAATACCTTTATCTTCCATTGAAATCCCTCCTTGGGTTGATTCATCGTTTTTCAGGACAACGCCTGAATATTGAATTGTTGATATCGGGTGTGCTGCAGAAGACGGGTTTCTCCCTCTTCGATTCCAGTCGTGGTTTTTTGTTCTATATGACCTCCTTCAATAATACTTTTGTGAATGTTTGCTTCTCTGGAACGTCTTGCGGATTTCAGGCATTCCAGAAAAAGATTTCTTCTCTGAGCAGGGTAGTTTTGCAAACGAGGTGCCAAATCGCTCACGAGGATTGTGGTGAAGTTGATTTGATCAGCAATGAATATGAATACGGTGTGTTATCATTTTGTGTAAAAGATATTGGGGAGAATAAGGGGGATATCTCTTTCATGAAGACTGATAACTATTGGAAACGGTGTAGCCGAAAGTTATCAGTTTTGGGAGTACAGGGATAGATGCATCTACGAGTTTTGATCGGGCGGGGGAGGCGGGATGTTGAAAAAGTGAGGGACGCTATTAACAAAAATAAACTGACACAAAAGACAGACAAAGCATAATCGGGATATGCCAAGGATAGCCCGATTGGAAACGCCCGGTCTCCTGAATCATGTCATGATCAGGGGAATCGAACGCCGGAAGATTTTTAACGATAATAAAGACCGGGATAATTTCATTGAACATGCCCGACGACATGTTCCTGGACCGCCCGGGGCAAGGGCAGCAATCCAAAAACCGCGGTTCATGAATATCTAAAAATCATTCCGAATTTGAGATTGACAAAAGTATTCAGCACAAACTATTGATTACCATGGACTGGATGGATATCTAAAGAGAACAGGAGGAAGCAATGAACGCAGCAATTGACATTTTCTGGCCGGGTT
>JBFXFK010000049.1:0-3139 GCA_050179135.1 Desulfatirhabdiaceae bacterium
CGAGAGAAATGTTGTGCTAATCGTGTCTTTGAAACGCTTGATGCAGTGTGTCAAGAGGTTGAGTCCGGGTTGCGAAGAATGGCTTCTGCTCCAACGGAAGTAACTCGGTTAAGCGGCTGGCCATGGATCATGAATAGTATTATATATTGAATGCAACTTAGAATAAGCCGTTTATTGTCCGTCAATTTAATTTAGGATCTGATGTGATTGTTGACCATGATGCGATCTATCGTAAAAGGGGCATTTTTCGAACAATTTGCGTTTTTAGAGGTGATTAATCCGCTCAAAAACACGGTTGTAACGCATTAAATATGATGGTTGCCTAACCCATAAGGTTGATCTGACCGGGCGACGGAAAAACGGTTCATGAAGGACCTGGTCCCGGTCAGAACCAAACCATTGTTCAAGAAGTCCGTGTTGGGAAAATGTTGTGTTATCGTTCAAAGGCCGCAAATCACTTGTCTGCCTCAATTGTCAAATTTTGCGGCCCCATGTTTTGTTCTTTGATAATCTGCTGCACAGCGTTACAGGCTATCCACTCTACTGCAACAGAAAAACCTAAAAACAACACAACTCAATAGCCTAAAATTTGATTGACATTAAAACCTGAAATTAATAAAGCGTAATAACCTAAAAAATAACACAAAATATCCGGGCCTCAATGCCGACACTACAAAGTAAACTTGCAAAATCACTCGCTGCTCTCAAAAAGCTGCAGGACGAAGGTATTGTTGCAATCCAAACAAAAGACATGACACGAACGTACCGGGAACGTCTTGTCAAACACGGCTTCATCAAAGAAGTGATGAAAGGATGGTATATTCCAACCCGCCCTGAAGACCCGACAGGTGAGAGCACGGCCTGGTATGCATCATTTTGGGGTTTTTGTGGTGATTATCTTGAATCAAGGTTTGGCAGTCAATGGTGCCTTTCTCCTGAACAATCATTGCGCATTCACAGCGGAAACTGGGACGTGCCGAATCAACTTCTTGTCCGAGCCACAAAGGGAGGGAACAAGCCCATATATCTTCTTTATGGGACATCGATTATGGATGTTCGGCTGAACCTGCCGGACAAGAATGATATAGAAATCAAGGAAAACATACGAATTATGGCCTTGCCCGCTGCTTTGATTTCATGTGCTCCCGGTTTTTTTCCAAATAATGTTATAGAGGCCCGTGCTGCGCTGTCAATGATCTCTGATGCTTCCGAAATTTTGCACAAGCTGCTTGACGGAGGACATAGCACTGTAGCTGGAAGGCTTGCAGGCGCTTTCCGAAATATCGGGAAAAATATTATTGCTGAAAATATCATTGAGGCGATGAGAGTTGCAGGATACAGCATTACAGAAAATGATCCCTTTGAAGAAAAACCAGTCATTATTTTTAGTGAGCGAGAGCTTTCCCCATATGTCAACCGGATGCGAATGCACTGGGCGGATATGCGAGATATTGTTCTTAAAAACTTTCCGTCGGCATCATTATTTCACCAGACCACCGATGAATATCTTAAACATGTCGACGAAATATATTCTACTGATGCCTATCATTCACTATCTATTGAAGGGTATCGCGTCAGCGAGGAGCTGATTGAACGTGTTCATTCAGGGAACTGGGATCCGGAAACCAACCGAAAGGATAAGGAATACGCTGACGCCTTGGCTGCCCGTGGTTACTGGCTGGCTTTTCAAACCGTAAAGAAAAGCTTGGAAAAAGTTTTGAATAAAAACTCACCGGGTGAGGTGGCAAGTGACGATCATTCCATATGGTACAGAGAATTATTTGCCCCAAGTGTAAGAGCGGGTCTGATAAGCGCATCTGACCTTGCCGGTTACCGAAACCAACCTGTCTATATCCGAAAATCACGGCACGTACCGCCTCGCTACGAAGCGGTACGCGACCTTATGCCTGCATTCTTTTCTCTTTTAAAAGATGAAGGAAATCCGGGTGTAAAAGCTGTTTTAGGCCACTTTTTCTTTGTTTATATTCACCCTTACGTTGACGGAAATGGCCGCATGGGAAGATTTTTGATGAATGTCATGTTGGCCGAAGGCGGCTATCCATGGACAGTCATTCCACTTGGAACCCGTAATGATTATATGGCCGCCTTGGAAGAGGCAAGCGTAAATAAAAATATAGGACCGTTTTCCCGGTTTTTAGCTGAACTTGTCCAAAAGGGATTGCAGTTATAGACGGGATATTCAAACAGTCTCTCAGGTTTTTCTCGCTGTAGGGTCAGGGTGCGTAAAACGCATATTGTGACCAACTGCAGTATATATTCATTAATCATCAAGAGGAGGAAGTATGAAAATCAGGACGTTGTATCTGAAATCCGTTTTCGCGTTATTTTTGATTATCTGTTTTGCCGCACCGTTGTTTGCCGGAGACATACAGAACAAGCTGGTTGCCGAAAGCACCATCGAGCAGGTGATGAAACGCGGCGTGCTGAAAGTGGGAATGTCCACTTTTGTACCCTGGGCCATGAACGACAAAAGCGGTCAACTGGTCGGATTTGAAATCGATGTGGCCAAAAGACTGGCAGAAGATCTCGGGGTCAAGGTCGAATTTGTACCGACCAAATGGGCCGGCATCATTCCAGCCCTCTTGACCGGAAAATTTGATGTCATCGTCGGCGGCATGTCTGTTCAACCGGGCCGGAACCAGAAAGTCAACTTCAGCATTCCCTATGATTACACCGGGCAGGCCATCGTCGCCCACAAGCAACTGGCTGCCGGATTCAAAACCCTGGAAGACTTCAATAAACCCGAAGTCACCATTACCGCCAGACTGGGATCTTCATCCGTTCCTGTAGTCAAAAAGTATATGCCCAAAGCCAAGCTGACCCTGTTTGACGACGAATCACAGGCCTATCAGGAAGTCACCAACGGCAAAGCCCATGCCATGGTCGGTTCTGCCCCGACACCGGCATTCCAGGCACTGAAATATCCGGATACCCTTTTCATTCCCATTGAAGGCACGTTTACAAAAGAACCCATTGCCTTTGCTGTTCGAAAAGGTGACTTTGATACCCTGAACTATTTCAACAACTGGATTACCGTGGTCGATTCCGAAGGCTGGCTGAAAGAAAGAAAACATTACTGGTTTGAGACCAAGGAATGGGAATCGATGGTTCAATAGAT
>JBFXFK010000049.1:3239-31866 GCA_050179135.1 Desulfatirhabdiaceae bacterium
TCAACCACCCCGCGACGCAGTTCCGACCGGTTGACAATCATCGCTTCAATGACAAGAGAACCGGTTTCCGACACAATTCTCACCGGATCGGCATTGGCAATTCCCAATTCGGCCGCATCATCCGGATGAATTTCGACATGCGCCACGGGATGCACCTTCCGGAACCGATCGATGTTCTGATGCCGGGAGTGGTAAAACAGCGTCATTCTGGCCCCGGTCGTCAGGAGTAACGGGTAATCCCGGTTTTTATGGCTCTGATGGTAAGGCGGCACATATTCGGGAATTTCTGCCAGCCCCAGTTCCTTCAGATAGGAAGAGGCAAACTCCACCTTCCCCGATGAGGTGGGCAAAGGCTGAAACCGGTATTTTTGATAGCGCAGGGGCTTGTACTGTATCCCTTCAGGATGAGCCTGAAGCGTTTCCAGACTGATACCGGATGGCTCCAGTATATACCGGTTTACCGCAGTTTCGTCTTCCCATGAAAAATATCGTTCCCCGAATCCCAGGCGTCCGGCCAGATCTTTCCAGAGCCTGTATTCGTCGCATACCCCGGGTATTTTTGCTACCCGGGTTGTCAGATACACCCGCTGATACTTGTGGCTGATATGAATCTCGGACCGTTCCAGAAAAGATGCCGCCGGCAGAATGTAATGGGCCAACCGCGCGGTTTTGGTCATGAACAGATCATTGACAACCAGCAGATCCAGAGCGGAGAAGGCCGCTTCAACCTTTCGCGTGTTGGGATTGGTCACCGCAGGATTGGCGGCGGTTATAATCAGTCCTTTGAGGGGATATTGGCCATGTCCCAGCATGTAATCCACGCCGGTCATGGTATGGCATTCCCGACGAATCTGGTAAAGCGCCGGAAAGAGATCTGCGCCGATGGGCTTTTCGTTTTCCAGGGGCAGCTCATCGTAAAGGGTCAGATCATGCCGATCCAGGGTTTCCGGCCAGCCGAATCCGCATTCGATATCCAGTGCGCCACAGAGACAGGACAGAATGGCCAGCGCACGAATGTTGTTGACGCCGTTTTCATGGTGCTCCAGACCGGCCCCGACATACAGACTGACATTTGGCCGGTTTTTCTTGATCAGATCGGCCATCTGTATCACCACATCCGCATAGACCCCGGTTTTTTCTTCCACCGCCCCGGGAGTAAAGGCGTCTGCATAGGCCGCAATTTTTTCCATGCCGATGCAGTACCGCCCCACGAATTCCTGATCATAACTCCCGCTTCGGATCAGTTCCCGAATCAGTCCCCATGCCAGCGCACCGTCTGTTCCGGGTATGGGCTGTGCAAAAATATCCGCGTAACATGCAATGGGGTTCATCCGCGGGTCCACCACCACCAGATTGGCGCCTCTGGCCCGGGCATCCGCAAATTCCGCCATGAACGGCGGATGACATACCGGCGGGTTGGTTCCAAAGAGGAAAATCGCACCGGCAGTGGAATAATCCGGAAAAGGGTTCCAAAAACCGGCAACCAGATAATGCCCCAGATACCGGCTGTTAAAACAGGCGGAATCATTTGAAAAATAATTGGGTGTGCCAAAGGCGTGGGCGAATCGCCGAACGTATTCATCCTGCTGATAAAATCCCACCCCCTCCCCTTTCCACATGCCAACGGAACGGGCGCCGAATTCATCCCGGATGCGCTGCAGTTTTTCGGCAATTTCATCCAGAGCCTGATCGCGGGTGATTTCGATAAAATCGCCATTGGAAAGCCGCTTCAATGGTTTGAGAATCCGGTCCCGATGATAGAACACATCGAGGCCCGCCCTGCCACGGGGACACATTCGTCCCTGATTGACCGGATTTCCATCCGCCGGCGTGATGTTTGTCATGACACCATCCCGGATATGCACATCGATACTGCAGCGGGTATCACACATCCGGCACAGGGTTCTCACCACGCCGTTTTCGCAAACCGTTTCAGCTTTCATTTTGCCCATCCTCATCCGCATGAACTGCCCGGATGCCAATCTTCAGGTCTTTCCGCTCATGTTTCAGTTCCATCAGCTCACGGATGCTGCAAAAATGAAGGGCTTTTGCCATGCAGACATCCACGCATTGGGGATGACCGCCGCACAGATCACATTTGGTTGCCGTCTGCTGAATGTCATCGATCTGAATACTGCCAAAAGGACAGGCTTCCACACACAACCCGCAGCCGACACAAAGGCTTTTGTCAATGATCACGGCGCCGGTCAGCGAATCCCGGGTGATGGCTCCGGATGGACATGCCGTCATGCACTCGGCCATTTCACATTGGTGACAGGTGGCTGTGATAATACGGCGTTTTTCCATATCCACATGAACAAAAATGTTGGGACGATGGCCATTGTGCCTTTCCAACTGGTGAAAAAAGCAGACCCGCTCACAGCTCCTGCAGGCAATGCAGCGGGCGATTTCAACACATACAATATTCATGAAAAAACCCTGAAACTCGATACAGATTCATAATTCATCAGTTCCAGCGGACCGACAGCCCCCTCGATGGCCTGCAGCAGGACACCCGAACGAATCAGGGATACCATGGCGCCAATATCGGTTGCCAGAACCCGGTCTTCATCCAGAAACGGAATTTTCTCCCGGATGGTCCGGTATGCCTCGCGGGTCCCCTCCCCTGCCGACAGCCGATGCGTTTCGGCCAGTAGATCATAAGCCTGGGCCGCGCACAGCATTTCCACCGCCAGAACATGTTCCACATTGTTCAGAATTTCCCGGCACTGGCGGATGGCGATGGTTCCCATGGAAACATGATCCTCCTTGTTGGCGGATGTGGGAATCGAATCCACACAGGCCGGATGGGACAGAACCTTGTTTTCGGAAACCAGGGCCGCAGCCATGTACTGGGCGATCATGAACCCGGAATTCAGGCCGCCGTTCTTGACCAGAAATGCAGGCAGTTCGCTGAGCTGCGGGTTGACCATCCGCTCGATCCGTCTTTCGGAAACATTACCCAGTTCGGCAATGCCCATGGACAGATAATCGGCCGCCATGGCAATGGGCTGACCATGAAAGTTGCCGCCCAGACGGATTTCTTCTGTGTCCGTAAATATCAGCGGGTTGGTGGTCGTGGAATTGATTTCGATGCCGACCACATGTCCGGCATGAATCACGGCATCCTTGCTGGCCCCGTGAATCTGGGGCGCACACCTCAAAGTATAAGCATCCTGAACCCGGGCGCATCCCTGATGGGACAAAATGATCTGGCTGTCTTCGGTCAGCCGCAGCATGTTCCGGGCAGAGGCAATCTGGCCGGGATGGGGCCTGACCTGATGAATCCGGGGGTCAAATTCGGAACTGCTTCCCATCAGCACCTCAAGACTCATAGCGCAGGCGACATCCGCCAGTTTTGCCAGACGGATGGCATCATGAACCACCAGCGCCGCAATCCCGGTCATGACCTGGGTGCCGTTGATCAGGGCCAGTCCTTCGCCTGCCTCAAGACTCAGCGGCGCCAGGCCTACCTTCTCCAGGGCTTTTGCCCCGTCCATGCGCTCTCCCTTGAAAAAAGCCTCTCCCAGTCCGATCAGGACCAGGCCAAGATGGGCTGTCGGCGCCAGATCCCCGCTGGCGCCCACCGAACCCTTTTCCGGAATCACCGGAGTCAGACCACGATTTAAAAATGTCACCAGATGGCTGAGTGTCCGGTTGGTGCAGGCGGAGTATCCCATATACAGATCATGAATCCGAATGGCCATGACCGCCCGAACCACATCTTCAGGAAAGGGGTCTCCAACACCCGCCGCATGACTCATCAGAATCTTTTTCTGCAGGCTCCGGGTGTCTTGCGGGGATATCGTGACGTTGCACATGGCGCCAAAGCCGGTGGTGATGCCATAGATCACCTTTTCTTCCCGGACCCACCGGGCTACCAGTCGTGTGGCCCTGTCCACCCGCTCCACACCGGCCGCAGACACCGTGACCGGAACCCGGCCCCGGGAAACAGCCACCACATCATCGATTGTCAATTGGTCTTTGTCTATTTCGATGCTTTTCATTTTCCGCCATTTTTTATCCGAAGAAACATCCTTGATCATAATTCCGGCCATCAGTAGAGGTGACCGGCCGCTCGCCCCTACGGTATCCGTTTTGATCCACAGGTAGAGACACTGCATGCCTTATCTCTACGGTCAGGTGGCCGGAACGATGATCAAGGCCAAAGAAACTTAATTCTCAATACATTCTGGCCATGTGCTGAACCATCACGCCATGCCCGGATCAAGCCTGGAATGACGATTGAAATCTACAGTTCTGTTTTCCGTCATTCCGGTAAAAACCGGAAGCCATAAAGACTTTTTCCGGGATAATAGAGGCGTTCCGGGGAAAGTTCAAAAATCGCGGGGATGATACCAGAATTGTTTGGGTTGTGCATCTCATTTTATTGGAATGATCGGCTCTGTCGATGAAAATGTTGCCCTTTTCCAATCTGCAATTTTACCGTGAAAATAGAAAAACAGAATTCAGAAGACAGAAGTCGGAATAAACCGGAATTCCCACGCCTTCCCGCTGACAGAAAACCCGGAGTTGACGAAATTGAATCCCCGGATTATTATCAAACATCATATTAATGTAATTCATCCCGCGTTGGCCGAAAAATCAGATCCATTGAATCCACTGAAACGCTGAAATCGTTGTTTCGCAAGGCATTGAAAACACATTATATGGGACATTCGTTCCGAGTTTACCGAACGAAACGGCAATCTGTGAACAGGGCGAATTGCCCATAAGGCCTGACGCCTTTCTGCCCTGCGCTGAATTACAGGGAGTCACCCCCTGAGTTCACAGGCTCGCTACCCGGTGATTGACTATTCCTTCCAGGGCGGAACTCTCACCCGCCAAAACACGCAACCTTGTATGTGAGCTTTTGAGGTGTTTTTCAACGCAGTTAGCGGGCCTCAGACAGGATCTTCAAACAGGCTCTTACAGACAGATCCAGATTGACAATTCCGGATTCTTCCTGACAACGAGGTGTAACGAATCTCAAAAAGCGTCTTCACGAGATATGCGGTTCTGTTGGGGTGCGTTGGCGTTCGGTCGACGGGCTTTGTTCGTACACGATTACAGGCTCCCGGTAAATCCGGTTACATGAAAGGGACTGGAATGAAACATCTCACCATCCTTGTGGCCACGCTGATGGGGATCGTCGGGCCGGCGGCCTGGGGCTTTCCCGATGATTTATCCATCGAGATTCTGGAAGGACGCCTGAAAGAAAAGGTCACTCTCTCCGACCTGATGGTTTATGCAACCCAAACCAATCCGTCTATTCAGGCTGCACGCGAGGCATGGAAAGCCACGGTTGAAAAATACCGTGTCACCACGGCCTATCCCGATCCCCAATTCATGGTCACCTATTTTCAGGAACCCATTGAAACCCGTCTTGGGCCACAGGACTGGAACATAACCCTGAGTCAAATGATTCCATTTCCCGGCAAGCTTTCAACAGCCGGAGATGTTATGGCCGTCGACACCCGCATCGCCCGACTGAATGCGGACAGAGCGGTCCGGGATGTGGCTGTGGCCATTCGCGAATCCTACCATGAGCTGCTCTATATTCAAACAGCCCGTGAGGTGGCTGCACACAACGCCGCCCTGTTGGAGGAACTTCGAAAGATGGGGGAAGCGGCCTATGCCCAGGATCGAACCGCATTCATGGACGTGGTCAAGGCCCAATCCCAGACCGGACAGATTCTCTATGACATGCTGTTGCTGGAGGAGCTGGCAGTCACGGAAAAAACCCGGATCAACGGTCTGCTGAACCGGCCGCCCGAGGCCCCGCTGGGGCCTGTTGTCCGGATGTCCCCCGCCCCCGTGGTCTTTGATCTGGAGGAGCTGTATCCCATGATCCAGACGCAGACGGAAGAGATTCGGATGGCCGATCTGAAGGTGGAAAAGGCCGGGTTCCAAAAATCGCTGGCCACCTACGAGAATCTGCCGGAATTTCGCGTTGGTGTTTTTTATGCGGGCATCGGTCACCCGGATGTGGCCATGCCCCCGCCCAATGCCGGGGATGATGCCATCGGATTTCAGTTCGGGATGAGTCTGCCACTTTGGTTTGATAAAAATCTGGGTCGAAACGAGCAGGCCCGGGCAGAAATCCGCAGGAGTCAGGCGGAAAAAAACGCCGCGGTCAATCAGATCTCAACCCGGATTCGAACGGTATACTTCAAACTGCGTAACGCCGAACGACTCATCACCCTGTACCGTAACGATCTGCTGCCTCAGGCATTGAAAGCCCTCGGGACTGCCGAGACCTGGTTTCGGGAGGGAGAGGGAAGCTTTTCCGATTTTGTGGAGACTCAGGCCACTGTCTACAATTTTCAGCTCTCTCTGGCACGGGCAGAGGCGGATTATGGAAAGGCCCTTGCCAATCTGGAACGCCTGACCGGAGCGAGTCTGACCACCCAAACCGGACCGACCCACAGGGAGGCGCCATGAAGATCGCCGCGTGCGTCATTTCAGTACTGGTGCTTATGGGACTGACGATGGCCTTCGGTGACGAATATTCGTCCATGAAGGAAGAATGGGCCAATTACACCATACCGGCTTACGTGGACACCTGGCGGCATTCCGACACCGACACGATTCCGAATACCGGTATTCAGACAGTTGATATGTTCAGTGAATCCGCCGCTTCCCTGGAACGGCTCAAGGCCTCATGGTCCCAAATACTCGCGGATCAGACGCATGACGAGGCATTTCTTTCCGGTGATTCGGGAATCAGCAAAGCGATGAAACCGATTGCCGCAGACGATATCCAAACCGTTGCCGTCCTGAAGGACGGATATTCTCTGGATACCCTTCTGGCCCTGACCCTGTTCCGCAATCCAGGCATCCATGCCGCAGTGCGACGTGTCCAGGCCGCCCTGGAATCCTATACCCAGGTCACGAATCTGGATGCGATTCTGGCCCGATATGCCGCTTTCACAGAAAGCCTGATGACCGGCGTGGGTCCCATGAAAGGAAATGTTCCGATTACGAAAAGCTTTCCCTTCCCGGGTGTCATGGCACTGAAGGGCGAGGTGGTCACCCAGGATGTTGCGGCAATGCTGGAAGAGCTCGACCTCACCCGGCGGGAGGCGGTCGTAGCGGTTGAGAAGGCGTACTGGAATCTGCTGCATAATGACCAGTCGCAGCGGATTATCATGGAAACCGTCAGCCTGTTCCGACAACTGGAGTCTGTTGCCAACACCCGGTACAGTACCGGCAGCACCAGTTTTCAGGATGTGATCAAAGTGAATATCCAGACCCGGATCATGGAAGAAAACCAGGTCACTTACGTGGAAGAGCGGCGCAGTATTGAGGCGAAAATCCGGGAACTTCTGGATCTTCCAGCGGATACCGTGCTGGGTAGCCCGAAAATCCGGAAAACCCGGACGGAACGGCTTGATCTGAATCAACTCTATCCCCTGGCGCGTGAAAAACGGCAGGAGTTGCGGCGTATGCGGGCCATGGAGGGCAAGATGGAGCGGATGATCCAAATGGGTGAGACCATGATTTTGCCGCAGTTAACCCTTGGTTTGTCTTATTTTTCCGATGACGCCATCCTCCAGGCGGGATCTGCCGCCATGAAACCGGCGTTTCCCACACAAATTCCCGCAGACATGGGTGCAGGCCTGCCCCGTCAGCCCTGGTTCGGAACCGGAGATGCCTGGCTGCGTCAGACCCGTGAAAATTTGAACGCCACCCGCCTGGAACTGGAAAAAGCCGAGCGCGTGACGGATCGCATGGTTCAGGAATCCTGGTTCGCGTTGGACAGGGCGATTCGCGAAATGAAACTCTACCGGGATAAGGTGGTGGAACTGTCCCGCTCGGCCCTGGAAGTCTCCACCCGGGGTTACGAATCGGGCAGTGTCGGCTTTGCCGATGTAATGGCTTCCCATACCAATTGGCTCAATGTCAGGCAGACTCTTTCCCGAAAACAGAGTGACATCGGTGTCGCGCGGGCAGACATGGTTCAGGTTCTTGGAACACGGGTGCCGCAGGGCGTACCGGAAAAATCCGATTCAAATGCTACCGGGAAGCGACCGGATTGAAAGGGCCTCACCGGGAAGCACGGATGGGCTAAAGCACCCAATTCATGCTGCGGATCCTGATAAAGGGAGAAGTCATATGAACGACGGTTTACCAAAAAGAAATCGGATACCCGTTATGGCACTGGTGCTGATCGGCCTGATCTCGGCTGCACTGACCTGGGGAGCTCTCCGGCTGATGGGCTATCACGGCTCACATCCGGATATATCAGGCGACAACCCCACCCAAGAGGCATCCAGGCAGCTCTGGACTTGTGGTATGCACCCGTGGATCGTGGCGGAGGAACCGGGATTTTGCCCCATTTGCAGCATGGAACTGGTCCCCAAGAGGGATGATGGCAAGGGAGAAGCCGTGGATGGGGAACGAATGGTTCTGTACTGGCGGGCGCCCATGGACCCGATGGAAATCTACGAGAAACCCGGAAAGAGTAAAATGGGAATGGATTTGGTTCCGGTTTTTGAAGACGAGGTGATTGGCGGGGTGAATATCAAAATCGATCCGGTCACCCGACAGAATATGGGGGTGCGGACCGCTTTGGTGGAAAAGGGTTCCCTGGTCCATACCATCCGCACTTATGGGCATGTCACCTACGATGAAACGCGTACGACCCTCATCAGCCCGAAGGTGAATGGCTGGATTGAAAAACTTTACATCACCTTCAGGGGAGAGACGGTAACTGCCGGTCAGCCGCTGTTCGAAATCTACTCTCCGGAGCTGGTGTCAGCCCAGGAAGCCTATCTCAACGCCATCCGTAACGGCCGGAACATGGGCGGGGGCAATCGACCGTTTCTGGAATCCGCCCGCAGGCGTCTGAAATATTTCGATATGGATGATTTGGAGATCAAGGCGATTGAAACCCTCGGAAGTGTGAAAAAGACCATCATGATCCGTTCGCCGGTCACAGGGGTTGTGACGGAAAAAAACGCCATCGAGGGCGGATATATCAAGTCCGGCACCACGATATTTCGTGTGGTCGACCTGTCCCGCGTCTGGGTGGAAGCCCATATCTATGAGTATGAACTGGGTTGGATACACGAAGGTGAGCCGGCCGAAATCAATCTGCCCTATCTTCCGGGTCGGGTCTTCACCGGGCGGGTAACGTTTATTTACCCCTATTTGCAGCAAAAAACCAGGGATGTGGTCATTCGTCTTGAATTTGACAATCCGGAGATGATTCTCAAACCGGACATGTATGCCGATGTCCGGATTCAGACCCCGGTTCAGGAAGATGGAATCCACATTCCGGACGAGTCGGTCATCCGTTCCGGAGAACGGAATGTGGTTTTTGTGGATAAGGGAAACGGCCTGTTCAGCCCCAGAAATGTCATTTTGGGAAAGGCTCTGGATGATGGTCGGATAGAGATTCTGTCCGGTCTGGCGCCAGGGGAACGGGTGGTGACCTCGGGTCAGTTTCTGCTGGATTCCGAATCCAGGCTCAAAGAGGCGGTTCAGAAGATGATGGCGGCTCCAGAAACTTCAGCCGATGCGGCTCAAAAACCGTCTCAAGACGACTTCTTCAAGGATATGAATTGAATGATAGAAAAAGTCATCGAATGGTCCGTACGCAATACCTTCCTGGTGATTCTGGCCACCCTTTTGGTTATCCTGGGCGGATTGATCGCCATGGTCCGGATACCGGTAGACGCCATTCCGGATTTGTCGGATGCCCAGGTGATCATCTATACAGAGTATCCCGGGCAGGCGCCTCAGGTGATCGAAGACCAGGTGACGTATCCCCTGACCACGGCCATGCTGAGCGTGCCCTATGCCAAAGTGGTGCGGGGATATTCCTTTTTCGGGTATTCCTTCGTTTATATCATTTTCGAGGACGGCACAGACCTGTACTGGGCCAGAAGCCGGGTGCTGGAATACCTGAATTTTGTATCCGGCCGGCTGCCCCGGGGCGTGACTCCCAGCCTGGGGCCGGACGCTACGGGTGTGGGCTGGATTTATGAATATGTGCTCAGGGACACCACCGGCAAACACGATCTGCAAGAACTCCGGAGTCTCCAGGACTGGTATCTGAGATATGAACTGACGGCGCTTCCCGGAGTCTCCGAGGTGGCCAGCATCGGCGGTTTTGTCAAACAATACCAGGTGGAGGTCGATCCCAACAAACTTCTGGCCTACAATCTGCCCATTCAGAAAATCCGTATGGCCATCCAGCGTTCCAACAACGATGTGGGCGGCAAGCTGGTGGAAATGGGTGAGACCGAGTTCATGGTCAGGGGACTGGGCTACATTCAGTCACTGTCGGATCTGGAAGAGATCGCCGTGGGCGTCGATGCGATGGGAACCCCCATTCTTCTCCGGAATGTCGCCACGATTCAGGCCGGTCCTGAACTGCGCCGGGGTATCCTTGAGCTGAATGGTGAAGGGGAGACCGTAGGCGGCATTATTGTCATGCGATATGGTGAAAATGCACTGGAGGTGATCGGCCGGGTCAAGCAGCGACTTGACGAACTCAAGAAGGGGTTGCCGGAAGGGGTTGTGATCGAGATGGGATACGACCGCTCCGAACTGATCCTGCGGGCCATCGATACGCTTAAAACCAAACTCACCGAGGAGTTGATCGTCGTGGCGCTGATCTGCGTCATATTCCTGTTGCATTTCCGTTCGGCATTTGTGGCCATCATCACCCTGCCGGTGGGAATTTTGATATCCTTTCTGGTGATGGTTGCCATGGGCATCAACGCCAACATCATGAGTTTGGGGGGTATCGCCATCGCCATCGGCGTGATGGTGGACGCGTCCGTAGTCATGGTGGAAAATGCTCACAAACATCTGGAACGGGACGCCGGATCAAAGCCTCACCGGGAAATCATCATTGCTGCGGCAAAAGAGGTTGGACCGGCGCTCTTTTACAGTCTGCTCATCATCACAGTCAGTTTTTTGCCGGTGTTTGCACTCGGTGAACAGTCGGGCAGACTTTTCAAACCCCTGGCTTATACCAAAACCTTTGCCATGGCCGCATCCTCTCTACTGGCAATCACCATCATACCGGTTCTGATGACTTTTTTCGTCAGAGAACATGTCATCGATCCCAAAACACCCGTCAATAAACGAATCATCTGGATTTTGGCGCCCGTGGTGCTTGTCGTCATTGCCGGTATCAGCGGTATGACACTACCGGACTGGAGCCTTGCCTTTGCCCTGATATTGGCACTGTTCATCCTGGTCTGCCTGATCCCGCAGCGGATTATGCCCGAAGCCGACAACCCCATCAGCCGGTTTTTTATCCGAATTTATTTGCCGGTCATCCGATGGGTTCTCCACTGGCGGAAGACCACGGTTTTTATTGCGATCCTGACGGTCGTGGCCTCCGGTTATCCGGTCAGCCGGCTCGGTTCGGAATTCATGCCGCCTTTGGACGAGGGCGATCTGCTGTATATGCCCACCACGCTACCGGGAATTTCCATCACCAAGGCCCGGGAATTGATTCAGCAGACGGACAAGATCATCCAGCGCTTTCCCGAGGTCCGGCACACGCTGGGCAAAATCGGCCGGGCGGATACCCCTACCGATCCTGCGCCGTTATCCATGATCGAAACGACCATCATGCTCAGGCCAGAGGTGGAACGGGAAATCATCACGGTGGACCGGTTCTATTCACACTGGCCGGCCTGGCTCAAATATCCCCTGAATTGGATCTGGCCCGAAAAGAAAACAGGCAAAATCATTCATGAATGGCGAAAAAAGCCGGTAGACAGGTGGTTTTCAGGATGGCCTGAATGGTTAAAACCGCCTTTGGCATGGCTTTGGCCCGAAGAACGCTATATCACCACGAACGAACTGACAGAGGAACTGGACCGCGCCATTCAGTTCCCCGGGCTTACCAACGCCTGGACCATGCCCATCAAGACCCGAATCGACATGCTTTCCACGGGAATCAAGACACCGGTTGGAATCAAGCTCATGGGACCGGATCTTCAGACGCTGTCCGATCTGGGAGAACGGGTTGAGGCCGTGGTGCGCACCATTCCAGGAACCCTTTCAGCCTTTTCCGAACGCGTCACCGGCGGTAATTATCTGGATTTTCAAATCCGGAGGGGAAACCTGGCCCGGTATGGACTCACGATAGCAGATGTTCAGGAAGTCATCATGACAGCCATCGGCGGCATGAATGTCACCTACACGGTTGAGGGACTGGAGCGCTACCCGGTCAGCCTGCGCTATAACCGCGAACTTCGGGATAACATTGAAAGTCTGAAACGCGTGCTGGTTCCGACACCTGCCGGCGCCCAGGTGCCCCTGGCCCAGTTGGCGGACTTCATGATTCACAAGGGACCGGCCGGTATCAAGAGTGAAAACGCCCGTCGAACCGCCTGGGTCTATGTGGACCTGCGCAGCGTGGATGTGGGAACGTACGTAAAACTGGCCAAAACCGTGGTGGAACGCGAGGTGAAACTGCCTGAAGGCTACTCCATGATCTGGTCCGGACAGTACGAATACATGATGCGGGCCCGACAAACCCTGAACATTATCGTGCCGGCCACCCTTGCCGTGATCTTCATTCTGCTTTATGTTCATTTTAAGTCCGTTTCCGAGGCTGCCATTGTTATGGCAAGTCTGCCCTTTGCACTGGTTGGCGGGGTGTGGCTGCTGTATATTCTGGACTACAACCTGTCTGTGGCCGTGATCGTGGGGTTTATCGCGCTGGCCGGCCTGGCGGCAGAGACCGGTGTGGTGATGCTGGTCTATCTGGACGAGGTGTTTCTCAGAAAGCGCAACGCCGGTGAGATGAATGACCCCGAGGACTTGAGCATGGGCATCATCGAGGGCGCGGTGGACCGGGTCAGACCGAAACTGATGACCGTGGCCACCACACTCATCGGCCTGCTGCCGGTGATGTATGGAAATGAAACCGGGGCACAGATCATGAAGCGCATTGCAGCCCCCATGGTTGGGGGCCTGATCTCCTCCACGATTCTGACCCTTGTCATCATCCCGGTTGTCTATGATATTTGGAAACGTCGGGACATGAAACAGCAGGTTATATCCCCCAAACAGTGAAGATCAACTGTTTTCACCCATCTGTGACGCAATCCGGGAAGGATCGACAGGGGCAACACCCAATCTCAGAAAGGAGGCTTTAACATGAAACGATTGATTATTTCCACATGGAGTATCCTGGCCATGATCCTGATGGTATCCGTTCCGGTCATGTCGGCTGATATGAAGGGACATTCCGGGTCCGACATGAGTGGCCATTCGATGAATCAGATGGGGCAAAAAGGCGAAAAGATTCACCATGCCAGCATCAATGGGTATCAGTTGACCTATGAATTGATCGACATGCGGGAGAAAATGAAAAATATGCCCGCCATGACAAATACCCATCATCTGATGATTTACATCCGGGATAACACGGGAAAGGCAGTGGAAAACGCCATGGTCGGCTATCTCGTTGAAGGCCCGGGCGGCCAGCAGAAAGCCATGTCAACGGGTATGGGCAGCGGAGGATATGGCGCCGATATCAGTCTGAAATCTTCCGGAAACTATACCATCAAGACCAAGATCGTGGCCGGGGAGGTGAAGTTGATGGATGAATTTATGTTTCCGGTGAAATGATCTGTTTTGCAGTTAACCACACTAATCGGAAAAACAACCTGGAATCCGGTTCATCGCACGAATTCCAGGTTGTGCTTTTTTAAATCAGCTTATTTGATTCCCAGCGCCTTCAGATCTTCCTGGGCCAGCGCGTTTGTGACCGGATAAAAACCGTCCTTGATCACGATCTGCTGACCTTCCCTGCTGAACACGAATTTGATGAACTCGCCCTGCAAAGGATTGATTGCCTGGTTGGGATTCTTGTTCAGATAAATGTAGAGAAACCGGGCCAGCGGATAATTGCCGCTGTAGGCATTTTCGGCATTGGCATCATAGGAGGGCTTGCCGTCACCGGAAGCAATCGGAACCGTTCGGACATCCGCGGTTTTGTATCCTACGCCGGAATATCCGATGGCATATTTGTCAGTGGCTACACCCTGAACCACAGCAGACGATCCGGGCTGTTCCTTGACCGAGTCTTTGCAATCACCATGAAACAGCGCCACTTCCTTGAAATATCCGTATGTACCGGATGCGGAATTACGTCCATACAGGGAAATCGGTTTGTCTGCCCATTCACCGGTCAGGCCCAGATCACCCCAGGTCACGATATCCTTGGCAAATCCGCCTTTGCGGTTTTTTGAAAAAATGGCATCCACCTGCTGAAGGGTCATGGATTTGATGGGGTTGTCCTTGTGAACAAACACGGCCAGGGCATCCACGGCAGACCGGATCCGGGCGGGTTTGTAACCGAACTTCTTTTCAAACGCATCAATTTCCTTGGACTTCATTTCCCGGGACATGGGGCCGAACTGGGCGGTTCCCTCAATCAGGGCCGGGGGAGCTGTCGAAGACCCCTTGCCTTCGATTTCAATTTTGACAGCCGGATAACTGGCCCGGAAACCTTCGGTCCACAGAGTCATCAGATTGTTTAACGTATCGGAGCCAATGGATTTGACATTTCCGGATACACCGCTCGTTTTCCGATATGCGGTCAGTTTGGGGTCCAACTCTACGGCCCATGCTCCGCCGGCAATGAGGCCGGTCAGCAGCGCCACGATCAACAGGATAATCAGTCTGGATTTCATCGTGTCCTCCTAAAGGGAATAATGGTGTTGATGAAAAACTGCAATTCCAAAAGAATACAACCGTTTTCCGGAAAACCGTTTTCTGATCGTCAGGAATGGTCCAGCCTGAACGACATGTCAGGCGATCCGGAATCATCTTGTTTTCAGAAACAATACCCCACAATTATTAGCGGATTGTTAGGACAATATTAATTTTCCGTGATCAAATCCGATCCGGTACCAGAAAAAAAGTCAGATTGGCGCTGGTTAGCGTACTGCTGCGGGTTTAGAGGAATGAATATTGAGCCGGGTTTGGCAGTCATCCGCCAAAAGATTGGAAAGCAATACCTCAAGGACTTAATCGGGCGGATATGGCGTCGACGGCTTTTTTCGGCGACATGGCCCCAAACCGCAGGACCAACTCCCCTCCCGACTTTAACAGGATATGCAAGGATTTCAGAATCAGATAGTTCCGGGTTATTTTGACACTGGCTATTTCGCTGATCGGTATGGTCACATGATTCTCCGACTTCTCAAATGCCCGGATTTCATTGCTGATGGCAATACCGGCATTTTCAGCCAATGACAGGCCTGCCTCAAAATGAACATTCCGGTTTGTGACATGCAGTTGACCGGTGATTTTTGCGGATTTTGGTCCGTCTTCACCCATAAAAACATGCCACGAGCCTTTGATCTCTTCACCATGCAACAGCCAGTTATCAGCCATTGTTATATCGCTCCATTTTATATGTTCTTGATTTTTATGTCTTTCGGGGTCAATTTTTCGTTCAGTGCAGGAAGCTGCTCCGCCTTCCAGTCCACAATCCCCTGGCCTTCGGTTCCGAATACGGCGCCGATCAGATGTATCGGCACATCTCTGCCCTGGTACGGTCTGGCATATCCCTTCTCATGAATCTGGGCCAGTGCGGCATCGGCATTTTCGGTGATCTTGAATTCAAATATGAATATCCCCTCTTGCAGTTCCACCACCGCATCGATCCGGCCCTTGCCGGTTCGGACCTCGACACCGGTCTGGAGGCCCATCAGCCGGAATATCAGATAAAACACCGTCTGATAATACCGCTCCCGTTTGATCTGGATGTCATAGGGAATGCCCGCAAAAAATATCTGAAGAATTTCAAAAAACTGCGCCATATCCCCTATTTTCATGGCATCGATCATTTTCCATATCTGTGCATCCGATCTTTCCTTGCGCACCGGAGTGAATTCATCGATCAGATATTTGATAAACGATTCCCTGACCTCGAAATTGGGATAATCCAGCGTATATAGCCTGCGTGTCGGGTCATAGCCCTTGATGGTCAGGTATCCGGCCTGAACCAGAATCGGCAGCACGTCCAGCCGATCGATTTCATAACTGCTGAACGCCAGTTCATTGACCTGAAGATTTTCCAGCTCCTGCACATCATATTCCTGGCGCCGCAACAGGCGGAGCAAAAATGTCGGGGTTCCGGTCTCGAACCAGTAGTTGCGGAAATCCTGCATATCCAGCGCCATAAGCAGTGAAAACGGATTGTAGATGGGAACACCGGCATATGAAAAACAAAATCCGTCATACCAAAATCGTATTTTCTCGACCAGATCCGGAACCGGTATCCCTGCATTTCCGGAAAAAATCCGGATATGTTCCGCAAAGCGGGCTTCCATTTCCGAATGGGTCATTCCCAGCATTGATCCAAACCGTGTGTCCAACGTAATGTCCTTTAAATGATTCAATCCGGAAAACACGCCCACCTTGCTGAATTTGCTGACTCCGGTCAGAAACACAAAGCGCAGATACTCGTCCAGGCCCTTCAGCACCTCGTAAAACCCTTTCAGTACATCCCGAATCTGCCCGGCATTTTCCACATTTCCGATATTGTCGATGATGGGCTTGTCATATTCATCCACCAGCACCACGACCTTGCCGTTGGCAGACAACCGGGTGATCAGGTCCCGAAACTGCTTTTGATAATCCCCGACATCACAGACAACTCCGGCAGCATTGGCGATTTCATGAATACGCTCCTCCAGTTTGGCTTTGAGATCCTCCGCGGATATCACCCGGAACTGACTGAAATCAATCCGGATGACCGGATGGGGATTCCAGTGATACTCGCTGCTGTCAATCCACAGGTCCCGGAACAGTTCCTTTCTTCCCAGAAAAATGGCCTCCAGGGTCGAGATCAGCAGACTTTTTCCAAAGCGCCGGGGGCGGGACAGAAAATAAACCACACCCTCTGTAATCAGACGGTAAATGTCGCGGGTTTTGTCCACATACAGATAGCCTTCCGTGATCAGTTTTTCAAAGGACTGAATGCCGATCGGCAAAGGTTTTGGCATGGGTATTGTCTCCTTTGGCGCCTGAAGTGCGGGCAGACCGCCCCTGAAGCTATTGAATCGAAATTACAAGGGTTGATAATGCATCCCCCAAATCCGTTATATCCGAATTTTTCAAATTGATTACCATACATCAAAATTTTACTCAATGGACTATAATTTCTGATAGTTTCGAGCCGGTAAACTTGTTCACCAACGCTTGATGGGTTGTGTTCATTTTTAACTGCATTTTCACGGTAAACGATTATGATTGGTCTGATCACCTCCATGAATGAAAATAAACAGCGAACCGCAGAATATCGAACAAAGAACAGCAGAAGGATGAATCCGGCTTTGGGCGGTCCGGCCCAGCAGTCAGGTAGGCCAAACTACCGGACAATCTGACCTATCGGCTGGAGCGCATTCCGGCGGTTTGGCTTGTCAGGGAACTCCCGTTGGTCGCACCCTGACCTACCGGCTACCGGCAATTTCAGCGGGACGCAGGTAGGTCAGGGTGCCGCGGCTTTTTGCGCGGCTCCCTGACACGATGCTGAAGGAGCCGCAAACTGCATTCAGGCAGAGCAGCATCACCTTTCCAGCATCTTGACTTGTCCAATACGGTATGCTATCAAATGGTATACTATCACAACTGATATATCGGATACGACATGGACAATCTGACCCAACGACAACAACAGGTTCTTGATTTCATTTCACACTATATCCAGGCTCATGGTGCGCCACCGACCCTGCGTGAAATTTCCGGTCATATCTGCACCCGGGGCACGGTTACGGCTCTTCGCCACATCGAGGCCCTGGAGAAAAAAGGTTTTCTGCATCGGCGGGAAGGCAGCAGCAGAGGGATTGTTCTGACCGAAAAATCCGGAAGATCTGAGGCACTGGTCCCGATTCCCATTGTTGGAACCGTTCATGCCGGACATCCCCAACCGGCTGTTGAATATATCGAAGGCTACATCGGGGTATCACCGGAATGGGTCAAAGGAGATGGCTGTTTTTTTCTGCGGGTAAAAGGTGACAGCATGATCGATGCCCATATCCTGGATGGGGATCTGGCACTGATTCGACCCCAGGCGATTGCTGAAAATGGTGAAATTGTCGTTGCCCGGATCAATGACGAGGCCACGCTGAAACGCTTTTACCATCATGGAGACCATATCCGTCTTCAGCCCGAAAACCGGCACATGAAACCGATTCTGATTCAGGCAAGTGATGCCGAAGCTGTCATCATTGGAAAGCTGCTGAAAACCATCCGGAGTTTTGACTGAGACGATGCATCCGGGAAATCCCATACGAATTGCCGTCATCTTTGAACCCGGAAAACCAGTCAGGCCGGTCTGGTTCGAGCTGAACCGCAAACAGCACCGGATCATCGAAACAACCTACCACTGGCAGGACAAAATCGGTGAGACCCGCTATCTGCATTATATGGTCACCGATGGTGAAGGACTGTATGAGCTCATTTTCAATCCGCATGACCAGGTATGGGCGATAAACATTCAGCAGACAGAGCCGTCATGAAAGAGCGGATCATTCTTCATATTGACATGAATGCATTTTTTGCCAGTGTGGAGCAGCAGGCAAATCCGGCATTGCGGGGCAAACCGATTGCGGTGATTGGCTCCAGTGCAAGAACCGTCATCACAACCGCATCCTATGAAGCCCGGAAATATGGCGTCAGGACCGGCATGGCGATCTGGGAGGCAAAACGTCAGTGTCCCCATCTGATTCTGGTTGTTGGAGATAATCGGAAATACACCCACACATCAACCCGGATTTTCCATATGATGCGGGATTACACGCCAATGGTTGAGGTCTTCAGCATTGATGAAGCGTTTCTGGATATCACCCATTCCCTGAAACTGTTTGGGACGCCCGAGCGCATTGTGTATCTGCTGAAAGCCCGGATCAGGGAAAGCTTTGGTCTGAAATGCTCTGTCGGAATTGCGCCCAACAAGCTTCTTGCGAAGCTTGCCAGTGACATGCAAAAACCCGATGGACTGACCGTGATTGGACCGGATGATGTATCCCGGATAATCGATCCCCTGCCCATCAAGGATCTTTGCGGCATCGGCTCACGCATGGAACAAAAGCTGAACCTTCTGGGAATCCGGACAATGGGGGAACTGGGAAGATATCCGGTGGATATTCTGAAACGCAGATTCGGTATAACCGGTCAGCACCTGCATGACATGGGACTGGGAATTGACAACAGCCCGGTTGTTCCCGCATCAGACCAGGACAGGGTCAAATCCGTTGGACACAGCATGACACTGAGACAGGACATTTTCCGGCGCCAGGATATCCTCCGGTGCCTGCTCCAGTTATCCGAAATGGTTGGACGGCGGGCAAGACGATACAGCGTTTCCGGTAAAACCGTCAGCCTTTATGTCCGCTATGCCGATTTTTATACCAGTTGGGGAAAACAGAAAACCCTGACCAAACCCGTTAACCAGAGTGACGACATCTATCAGGCTGCCATCGATCTCCTGGATACGGTCGCGCTTCAGCAGCCCGTGCGTCTACTTGGGGTACGATTGACCAACCTTCAGCACCGGATCGAGCAGCTTCCCCTGTTCCACCAGGAACGGAAAAAGGCTCTCCTGGTCCGGGCAATGGATATGGCCAATAACCGCTATGGCGACTTTACCGTTACCTTTGGCAGTTTACTGGATGCAGGGGAAAAAGGCAGTCATGTGATATCACCGGCATGGCGACCCAATGGGATTCGGTGCGTGGAGATACAGTAAAAAAAGGATTCCCGGTCTCCGTTCAGGCAATATATCGTTTCTGAATGGAAAATGGTTTTTTATCAATTTAGGAGAAAAAATGACAACGATGAAAGCGACCAATATTACCTGGCACAGTACTCACGTCAATCGGGAAGATCGAGAACGGCTTTTAAGACAAAAAGGCTGTACAATCTGGTTTACAGGACTCCCTTCATCAGGAAAAAGTACAACAGCATTTACACTCGAACATGAATTGATTCAACTTGGATACCTGTCCTATGCCCTTGATGGCGACAATATCCGACACGGATTGAATAAAAACTTGGGATTTTCTGCAGAAGACCGGGAGGAAAATATCAGGCGTATTGGCGAGGTCGCCAAACTTTTCTCAGATGGCGGCGTGATAACATTGACCAGCTTTATATCCCCCTATCGAAAAGACCGTGAGTTTGCCAGAAAAATTCATAATGATGCCGGACTCCACTTTGTGGAAGTATTCGTTGACACCCCCATAGAAATTTGTGAACAACGGGATCCCAAAGGCCTCTATATGAAAGCACGCTTGGGCGAAATAACCGGCTTTACCGGAATCAATGACCCGTATGAGCCTCCGGTCAATCCGGAAATGGTTGTTAAAACGGCGGAACATCCGCCGCATGTCATCACGGAACAAATATTATTGTTTCTCAAAAAAAATGGGATTCTGATTGATGACAAAATCAGGAAGTCAGAACAGACATGAGGGCATCACCCGGAATTTGATGATCAAGAAATAAGCAGCAGCTATAGCTTTTCAGATAATGATTTTGGGAAGGCAGCAGGGAATGAGTAGAGACGCAATGCATTGCGTCTCTACCAGGCCATCCCCGACCGATAACGCACCCAAAATCTTTATCTGGAAAGCTATATGAGTAACCGGGACATCCACCCGAGAAAGATGAAATATGGCTCTTTCGAAGGTGGATACTCGGCTTAAACCTCCGATCTTTTCCGACATCATCACATGAGTCTCCTGCCATTTTGTAAAATCGGTTCATCTTCGCATCCGCCTTTTTATACGCTGCTCCGGCTTCGTCGTTCATCTCAATCATGGTCTATGAATTACAAGGGAAAATCTGTTCCATACCCATTCACAATCCTGCTTTCATTACCCCCTGGTTCTGTAGTATACTCCCCGGCCATGATGCCTTCCTCTCAAGCATCATTTGCTTATAATCCTGACTGTTTTTCTGGAATCAGGGGCACTTTTGTCCGCTGGATATCAATGAATTTTTATTATTTTGATCAACAAGGTCTGAAATTGTGATGAAAAGAACGTGCAGAATATGCGGAAACACAAAAGGGAAGCGGACATGTCAATTGCACAACAACAATTTGATCTGTCCTGTTTGCTGTGCCACAAGGCGACAACTGGATTGTGATGGCTGTGAGTACTATTCTGATGCGCTGCAGTATCAGGCATTCAAAACAAAACCCGTTTCTCCCAAACACTTTATGGCGGAAATAAATGAAGATGTTTTCAGAGAGGTTGATCGCGCATTGATATTTTGTAAGAAAGGATCATTTGCAGAAGCGCATACCATCCTTCAGTCTCTATTACCCAAACACCCGCGCAATCATCATGTATGTTATGGAATGGGCCTGTATCATGCCCTTCAGGGAAATGATGCGGAAGCACTGATTTACCTGGATCGCGCCACTGATATCTTTCCATACTTTATAGAAGCCCATTTTAACAAGGGCACGATCTTCAGGAAGAACAATGACACCAAACACATGATCAATGCCTATCAGACGGTTATTGAAATCGGCAATCCTGAACATCAGACTGTCAAGGAAGCAAAAGATATTCTCCTGATGCTCGATCAGAATCTGCGGGAGAAAGCTGACACAACACTGGATTCATATCTCAAGGGGATGGAGATTTTTGAACGTGCATTTGAAGCAATGGACAGCAAGAAATGGGAATTGGCGATATCCCGGTTTCAACAGTGTATCCGATACTGTCCACGGCAGCCCCAATCATATGGCAATATGGGAATCTGTTACGGGAAACTGGGACAAAAAACACTGGCTTTACAGGCGTTTGACAAGGCGCTTGAAATTGATAAAAATTATGAACCCGCAATCATCAACCGGGCAGTTGTCAACTCCCTGCAGGAAGGAGAAAAGTTACCCCCGGATAAAGTTGAATCGATTGAATATTACAAAGAGTATCCACAAAACGAGAAATCATATATTGAAGAAATATCCCGGCAACGAAGAGATGCGTTACAATTACGATGAAAAATGTCTGTTCTGTTGTTTCCACCCTGATTTATGGAAAAGTTACTTTCATGAGTGCAAAAATCGTCGGGATTGACATTGGCCATGACTGTGTATCCGCCGTGGTCATCGGGATGGGCTTTCAGAAAATTCAACTGAACGCGCATTCATCTGTGGCGTATTCCACAAAAGACGACATGCCGACAGGGTTGACCGACTGCCTGAACCGTCTGGCGGAACAGACCGATATATCCGGAATGCCGTCCGCCATCTCATTTTCATCCGATGATCTTTTTTATCGAAATCTGTCCACGCCGTTTCACCGGCGTCACGAGATTGAAAAAATCCTGCCCTGCGAGCTGGAACCCCTTCTTCCCCTGCCGGTAGATGAACTCATAACCGATTTCCAGATCGTTGAAACCCAATCCGGAAAATCGACCCTGCTTTCAGCCTCCGTATCCCGGATGTTCATTGACACGATTCGCGCCGCCTGCGAACCGCATCGTCTGAATATCCGTCGTTTCATGCCGGGCATATCTGCAATTGCCCTGTGTCACAGTCACCTGTCCGGACCCGCTGCGACCAGTCTGATGCTGGACATGGACAAACACTTCCTGTCCTGTTGCATCATTTCCGGTTTACGGATTTATCTGATTCGAAAATTGACCCTGAATGCGAATACCCCCTCCTTTATGGATGAGGCATGGTTGGAAATTCAGCGGACCCTTCTGATGGCAGAGCAAACATTCGGCAGGGCATTTTCTCTGGATGGCATTTATATCAATGGCGATACAAACGAACCGGGTTCCACTTTCTGCAGCAGCCTTTCCCATATTCTGGGCATTCCGGTCCATCCGGTAGATCTTCTGGATAACCGGAATTGGGTGCTGAATATTTCACCCATGTCAAATCAGACCACACCAGCCATGAATCGGGCTCTGGCCAGTGCCGTTGTCATGGGAAAGGCGGTTTCAGGAATCAATTTCCGGGACAAAACAGGATTCTACTGGAATATCTGGCACGATTACCGCAGCAGATGGATTGAGCTTGGGGTGTATGCTGCCATAGCACTGATACTGGCAATAACGACAGTGTCGATCGATATGGTTTACAGAAAAAAACAATTGCGCAGCCTGGACCAGCAGGTATCCCGGATGTTTTATTCCGTATTCCCGAACGATACACCGCTGGTGGATCCAATCCATCAGGTTCGTCTGAAAATGCAGGAAACAGCCAAAAACGAATGGCTGCAACATGACAGCCAACACGGGCTGCTTTATATTTTGAAGCGTATCAGCGAAAACACACCCACCCGGCTGAACGTGACGATCCGTCGGCTCACGTTTGATGAAAACCGGATTCAAGTAATTGGTTTTACACCCGATTTTGAGACGGTTTATGAATTCAAACGCCGGCTTGAAGACAGTGAGACATTTGAAAGCACCACACTTCTTTCCTCAACCCAGAACAAATCCGAGGACCGGATCAACTTCAGCATGGAATTGAAAGCCCGCATGGCGGATAAAAACTGACAGGGAAAATATCTGATTTCGATAGGATTCATGAACATTTACCGTGAAAATAGCATGATGTCAGGGAGCCGCAAAAAGCCGCGGCACCCTGACCTACCCGCGTCCCGCTGAAATGCTGGTAGCCGGTAGGTCAGGTTGGCCGGTAGTTTGGCCTACCTGACTGCTGGGCCGGACCGCTGGATGCCGGATTCATCCTTCTGCGGTTCCTTGTTCGATATTCTGCTGTTCGCTGTTTATTTTCATTCCAGGGGGTTAACCATCCGTAATGATTCATGTTCGTTTACCATGAAAATAGCAATTCAGGGGCAGAGGGGCAAGGGCACAAAGTATAATCGGTAAATGTCCTAATTGTCGCGATAATGAAAGAGGATATTCGCATGAGACGGTTTCATTCTTACGGACCGGTTGATAAAGACATTCATTTTGCGGTTCCCCGGACGGAACTGGTGAAAAACTGCCTGAATCACATTGTGGGTGAACCCGGCAAAAGTGGTCATTACTTTACCATCTGGGCACCCCGCCAGACCGGCAAGACCTGGCTGATGCGGGAAGTAAAACATTGGATTGAAAACAACTATCCGGATCAGTTCATCGTCGGAACCATGTCCATGCAGGGAGTAGTCATGGAAGAATCGGATGATGATTCAGTCTTTTTCTCTTATATCCCAAACCTGTTTTCCAGAACCTTCAATGTCAACATAACAGAGCCGGATTCCTGGAATACATGGTCTGAATACTTTTTAAAGAAAACAGCTCTGTTTTCAAAGCCCGTTATCTTGTTCATCGATGAATTCGATAAACTGAATTCCCGCATAATTGACAGGCTCGTGAATCTTTTCAGAGATATGTATCTGGAAAAAGAAAATTACCTGCTGCACGGCCTGGCCCTGATCGGCGTCAAAGCCGTACTGGGGGTGGACAGCCAGAAAGGTTCTCCGTTCAACATCCAGAGAAGCCTGCATGTCGCCAATCTGACACGGGATGAGGTATTTTCCATGTTTGACCAGTATCAGACGGAATCCGGACAGGCGGTCAATACAGATGTGATCGACACGTTATATCAGACAACCAATGGTCAGCCCGGTCTGGTGGGATGGTTTGGAGAACTGTTGACCGAAAAGTACAATCCCGGCATCGACAAGCCCATCGGTATCGGCACATGGAAATATGTATATCAGGCCGCATTAAGCGTAGAATGGAACAATACGATTCTGAACCTGGTCAAAAAAGTTCGAAGCGGCTATGTCAATCGTGTTATGGATCTGTTTGCCCGTTCGGATGTGATATTTTCGCTGGATGCGGAATGGTGTGCCTATCTGTATATGAACGGCGTGATCACGTTTCAGATTCAAATTGATTCCCGGGATCAGCCCCGGTCGATCTGCCGGTTTTCCTGCCCCTTTATTCAAAAACGGTTGTACAATGCACTGACCGATGATTTGATCGGCGACCGACTACCCATACTGGCGCTGGAGATTCTGGATGACCTGGAAGATGTGTTTGATGCCGGTCTGAATCTTCCGGCACTGTTGTCCCGTTATAAAGCCTACCTGGTACGGATGAAAGCCAAAGGGCTGAATCCATTCAAGGATCAGCCCCGGCGGACAGATCTGCATTACACCGAAGCGGTGGGACATTTTCATCTATATGCGTGGCTGAAAGAAGCCCTTGATCAATTATGTGTGGTCAGTCCGGAGTTTCCAACCGGCAACGGCAAGGTGGATGTTCATGTCCAATGCAAGAACACGGAAGGTATTATCGAAGTCCAGAGTTTCAGAAGCCCTGGCAAATCAAGGGAAGCTGTGATTCAGGCCGCTGAATATGCCAAAAATCTGGGACTGAATTTCGTCACGCTGGCACTGTTTGTCCCGGTTGATGATGAGGCTATTCTGGAAAAAATTTCCACCCAAACGATTGTTGATCGGGTTACAGTGTATATTGTGGCGATTGGGTGGACGTAAGCCCGTACTCCGGGATTGGGCATTTTTCGATTGGGCGGGTGACGCCTCATTTGGCCGTCCATTTTCTGACCCGATCCGCCTGCAGACAGGCATGGGTCATGATGTCATCCAGATCCATTGTCAGCAGTTTTCTGTTTTCCATGACCAGTTTGCCATTGATCAGGCTGTGAATGACATCCGATCCGCTGACGGCATACACCAGGTGGGAATAGGGATTGTACATCGGCATCAGATGGGGTTTGTTCATGTCCACAATGATGATATCCGCCTTTTTTCCGTTTTCAATGGAGCCGATCCTGTCTGACAGTCCCAGGGCGCGGGCACTGTCAATTGTCGCACTTTTTACAACCGCCACAGCATTCATGACCGTTGGATCCATCCGGTGAATCTTGTGCAGTTTTGAAAGGGAGTCCATTTCCGAAAACATGTCCAGGTTATTGTTGGATGCACAACCATCGGTTCCCAGTCCAACCACAATGCCTCTCTCAAGAAAATCCGGAATCCGTGGCACACCCGAAGCCAGTTTCATGTTGCTTTCCGGATTGGTGATCACCCGCACACCATGATTCCGGATTCGATCAATTTCGGAATCATCCAGATAAACACAATGATCCGCGATGATGTGTGGCCCCAGAATGCCCAGGGATTCCATATGTTCAAACGGCTTTTTTCCATACCGGGATTGAATGGTTTCCAGCTCAAATTGGGTCTCGGCAACATGGATCGCCAGGGGAACCGAATTTTGTATCGCGATTTCATTGGCTTTTTGCAGCAGATCCGGGCTGCACGTGTAGAGTGCATGGGGTTCAACGGCAATGGAAACCAGCGGATCTCCCTGCCAGGCATCGATCAGATTTTGTGTGTATTCAAAACCTTTTTCGATCGGCCCATAATTGGGCGATGGAAAATCGAAAAGCACCTCACCGACCAGTGCACGGACACCCGACTGGCTGGCGGCTTTTGCGGTTTCATTTTCAAAAAGGTACATGTCGCAGAATGTGGTGGTGCCGGAAAGAATCATCTCGGCACAGGCCAATCGGGCTCCGGTAAAAACAAATTCCGTATCCATGTTGGTTTCAACCGGAAAAATATAGTGATTCAGCCAGTCCATCAGGGGCAAATCATCGGCAAGACCGCGAAACAGGGTCATGGCCGCATGGGTGTGACCGTTGATCAATCCGGGCAGAACCAGCCCGTGTGCCGCATCGATGGTTTTTCTGGCCCTGAATTCCGGCAAGACGTTACTGTCAGTTATTGTTTTGTCTGCCGGATACGGCATGGGGCCGACATGAACGATTGTATCGCCATCAACACAGATCATGCCATTTTCAATAATGGTCAATGACGCATCCATTATCAGAATGGTTGCGTGTTCAATCATCAGATCAACAATTCGGGGCATGGTTTCACCAAAAAAGAAAGGTTCACTGCTATGGGAAATTACCGGTTTTGGGGTTTCTTTTATCCCCAATTCCCTTTGCGGGTCAACATGTTTTGTGTTAGGTTTCCATGCCGTTGTTACCAACAAAACCCGGAAAGGAATAAAATATGGAACAGATGTCGGCGGCTGTTTTTGATGGCAAACTTCGGTACGCAACCGATTATCCGGAGCCTGTCACCAAACCGGGCTGGGCCCGGATTCGGGTGACGCAGGCCGGAATCTGTAAAACCGACATGGAACTCATGAAGGGATACAAGGGGTTTGCCGGAGTTCTGGGGCATGAATTTGTGGGTGTTGTGGATCGATGTGATGATGCAGGATGGGTGGGAAAGCGGGTAATCGGCGAGATCAACGAGGCCTGTGGTGAATGTGAATTCTGCAAAAAAGATTTGGGCAGACACTGCCCCAATCGCGCAACCCTGGGCATTTTTCAGCTCGATGGATGCATGGCGACATACTGCATCCTCCCGACCGTCAACCTGATTGCGGTTCCGGAAAATATCCCGGATGACCGGGCCGTGCTGACCGAACCGCTGGCCGCGGCCTGTGAGATTTTGGAACAACAGCCCCTTTGTGGAAACGAACGGGTGATCATTCTCGGGGATGGACGGCTTGGAATTCTCTGCGCATGGGCCCTTTCCACCATCGTGTCAAATGTCACCCTGATCGGGCATCACCCCGAAAAACTGGCCCTGGCAGCATGGCGTGGGATTCAGACTGCTCAGACAACGGATCGGATTAAGCCGGGTGCAGATTTGGTTGTCGAGGCCACCGGGTCCGGACAGGGAATTGCAACCGCCATGTCCCTTTGCCGCCCGCGTGGCGCCATTGTCCTCAAATCGACGGTTGCGGTTCAGGGCGACATCAATCTGTCCCCGATTGTGATCAATGAACTGACGGTTCTGGGTTCCCGCTGCGGGAGATTTCAGGACGCCATTTCCATGATGCAGTCATTTCCGGATATGCCACTGGAAAGGCTGATTACGGACCGGTACCCCCTATCCCATGTTGTGGAAGCATTTGACCGGGCCGCTCAAAAGGACGCGATCAAAGTTCTGCTGGTTGTTTAGCCGGAATCATCGTTGAGATATGAGTAGTGTAATGTCAACATTGAAATATCGTAAAAATTGATTTTTAATTTCTTCATTATCAACCCTGTACCCAGGAGGCTTGACTATGAAGAAATACACTGTCGCACTCAGCAAGGATGAACGCGAAGGTCTTGGTGCTCTCGTATCAAAGGGGAAACACAGATCCCAAAAAATTCTGAATGCGTTGATATTGCTTGATTGCGATACCGGAGAATTTCAGAAAAACAGATCAACTAACGAAGAAATTGCTCGGGTTCTGAACATAAGCATGAAGAAAATTGACCGCGTGAAGAAACGTTTTGTCGAAGATGGAATTGATTTTGCTCTCGACAAGAAAAAAGCAGATCGTGTTTATACAAAAAAAGCAGACGGAGACTTTGAAGCGCATCTGATTGCATTAAGTTGCAGTAATCCTCCAGAAGGTTTTTCCCGTTGGTCGTTACGACTGTTGGCGGATAAAGCGGTTGAACTTGAATATATCGATAGTATTTCGCATGAAGCAATTCGACGCATTTTAAAAAAAACGAAATTAAACCGTGGCAGCATAAAGGATGGGTAATTCCGCCGGAACATAATGGCAGCTTTGTCGCAAACATGGAAAAGGTTCTGGA